>DGOT01000074.1 GCA_002389465.1 Bacteroidales bacterium UBA4459
GAGCAGGAAATTAATGTGTTGCGTAAGGGTGAAACGACTGTAATTTTTTCCGGTTTACCCGAAGGGTCTGAGGTAGTAGTTGAACCGCTGGTAAACGCCAAAGATGGATTTAACGCCGAAATTCTGAAATAGTCATGAAGAAAGCTATATCCCTTTTTATTAAGTATCCCTTTTACGCCAACATTATTTTGGTTCTTATTCTTGGTGTTGGTTTGTTCAGTTTTTCGTCAATGAACCGTTCTTTTTTCCCCGATTCAACGGAAAAATTCATCAATATTTCGGTTTATTACCCCGGAGCTTCTCCCAAAGAAATGGAAGAAGGAATAACGGTACGTATTGAAGAAGCCCTGAGGGGTATTGCCGGAATCAAAGAAATTAACAGTACCTCTTCCGAAAATTTCTGTAGTGTTCAGATTGAAATCACTGGTGAATACGATATCGATGAAACCCTGATGGAGGTTAAAAATGCCGTGGATGGCATTCCTTCATTTCCGGTGGATGCCGAAAAGCCCATTGTTAACAAACAGCGGTCTATATCACGGGCTATGTTTATGGCACTGACAGGTGACGTTGACCTGCTGACCCTGAAACAATATGCCAACGAAATAGAATACGATTTCTATAATTCAGGCATTATGTCTCAAATTTCTTTCTCTGGTTTTCCCGCTTTGGAAATATCGGTCGAGATCTCAGAAGAAAACCTACGGCGTTATCAATTAACATTGGATGAAGTGGCGCGGGCCATAGCTCAGAACAATCTGGATATTTCCGGTGGACAAATCCGGTCGGACAAGGAAGAGTTACTGATAAGAAGCCGTTACCGTACTGTGAAACCCGAAGAGATCGAACAGATCATCATCAGGGGAAATCCGGACGGCAGCTATTTACGTATTTCCGATGTGGGGACAGTTAATATGCAATTTGCCGATGTGGCCAGCACTTCGCTGATGAACGGCGCCCCCAGTGTCTCGTTCCAGATCTCTAAGCTTCCCGAAGAAGACCTTGAGTCTATTTCCAAATTTTGCAACGCCTATGCCGATAACTGGAACAGCAACCATCCTGACGCTCAACTGTACGTTACGTTCGATTTTCTAAAAACGCTCAAAACCCGCCTGAATCTTTTATACCGGAATGGCGGTATTGGGTTGTTGCTGATATTTATTACACTCGGACTGTTTCTGAGTCTCCGTCTTTCAATATGGGTAGCTCTCGGAATTCCTGCTTCCTTCGGGGCGATGTTCCTACTGGGTTCATTTTACGGTATGACGGTCAATATGGTATTCTTGTTCGGGATGATCCTGGTTATCGGTATTCTGGTGGACGACGGTATTGTAATCGCAGAAAATATCTATACCCACTTTCAGAAGGGAAAGTCGCCACGGAAAGCGGCTCTCGACGGAACGCTTGAGGTAATGCCGGCCGTTCTTACATCGGTAACAACTACCGTAGTTATTTTCTCAGCACTGTTTTTTATCAAAGGGCGGATGGAGTTCATGTACGCCATGGCTTTTGTGGTGGTGTTCAGCCTCATCTTTTCCTTACTGGAGGCTTTCTTTGTTCTGCCGGCCCACTTGGGCAGCAGCAAGGTGCTCAGAAGAAACGTGCGGGAAAATACAGGAAAAAAAATAAGGGATCTGCTGGATAAGATACTTGATTTTATGCGGGTTAAAATGTACGGAAACTCCTTAAAGTTTATCCTGAGATGGAGGTATGTATTTATTTTTTCACCTATCTTTCTTATGGTTATCACAACTGGTCTGTTTAAAGGTGATCTGATAAAAGCTACTTTCTTTCCGGCCATTCCTTTCGACCAGTTTACTGTGGATATTGCCTACAAACCCGGCGATGGGGAGGCACAAACATTGTCATCATTACAACGGATCGAGAACTTAATCTGGGAAGTAAACGATGAACTGAAAGAAGAACTTAACGACACACTTGATTATGTCGATTATATGTATGTCTCTACCGGATCGGCATTTAACGGACGGGAACGGGGTTCACATGCCGGTAATATTTTTGTTATGCTGCGCGACCTTGAAGGCAGTAACACTTCCAGTTATGAAGTGGTGAAGCGGGTGCAGAAAAAAGTTGGCGAAATGCCGGAAGCGGAAAAACTCACCATCCAGGGGAGAGCTACCTTTGGCACACCTATTTCGGTCAGTTTGTTGGGAAAAGACGAAGAAGAGTTGAACCACGCTAAAGAAGACCTGATACTGAGCCTGAAACAAATCGAAGAGCTGAATAATATTGCCGACGTAAACCCGGCCGGTATGCGTGAAGTCCAGCTTAAACTGAAACCGCTGGCATATTTTCTGGGATTTACTCAGGCAAGTCTGACAAGTCAGGTGCGTCAGGGATTTTTCGGGGCACAGGCGCAGCGTTTACAGCATCAGAAAGACGAATTGCGGGTGTGGGTGAGGTATCCGAAAAGCGACAGAATTAATATCGGCCAGCTGGAATCGATGCGTATCAATACCCCGGCAGGTTCGTATCCCTTATCAGAACTGGCAACATATACCATAAGGAGGGGGCCCGTAAATATCAAGCACTATAATGGCTCGCGGGAGATCAGGGTAGATGCTAATGTAGTTAGCTATGAAACTCCCGTGGTGCCCATTCAGGAAAAAATAGAAACGGAGATTGTACCCCAGCTTCTTAAACGTTATCCGGGTATTGATGTGGCCTACCTGGGACAGAAAAAAGACAGCGATGAGACGCTGGCGCAGATCAGAAAATATTTCATTCCTGCATTCCTGTTAATGTTCCTGATCATCATTCTTCACTTTAAATCTCTTTCTCAGGGAACCATTATCGTTGCAATGATTCCGCTGGCATGGCTGGGTGCCTTATGGGGCCACGGTGCTGAAGGTGTTCCCGTATCACTGTTAAGTATTTGGGGTATGCTGGCATTATCAGGCGTAATTATTAACGATGCAATCGTCTTTTTATCTAAATACAATTCGTTGCTGGTAGAAGGTAAAAAAGTAAAAGAGGCCGTTTTTGAGGCCGGGCAGGCACGATTCAGAGCTATTGTTCTTACTACAATAACCACCAGCGTGGGGCTGTATCCTATTATTCTGGAAAAAAGCTTTCAGGCACAGTTCCTGATACCTATGGCTATTGCTCTGGCTTATGGCGTTTTGGTGGGCACAGGGTTCATACTGATCTTTTTCCCTGTGCTGATTATGGTACTGAATGATGCCAAACGATATATTGCCTATGTCTCTAACCGGATCAGTTTGTGGATGATGCAAGGCGATCCAAATCAGGAAATAGCACCGGAAACGATAAAGAATCTTTCTTCCATGCCTACGCGCGAAAGTGTTGAAATAGCTATTATCCATAGTAAAAGAACAATTGACTAATTTGTATCATATGAACAAGATCATTTCATTATATAAGCCGCTTATTACTTTACTGCTCGTTGTATCAGGTTCACTGGCTTTTGCTCAGCAACCACTTAAACTTGAAGAAGCCGTTTTGAAAGGACTGGAGAATAATTTCCAGATCAGGATATCCGAACAGCAATACAACATGGCCAGGCTGAATAACAAGCAGGGTGCTGCCGGACGGTGGCCTTCTATAAACATCGGTGTCAACAGTAGCAACAGGTACGACAACACACCTTCGTTCGATACCGCCTCAATGAGTTACCTCAGAGGCGACCAATATTCTAATTCACTAACGCCTTATGTAGAACTCCGGTGGTTGCTGTTCGACGGATTTTCGGTAACCATGAACAAGCAAAAACTGGATTTGCTCGAACAATATTCATCAGGCTATGCAACTATTATCGTAGAGAACACGATCCAGGCTATTATCCTCGGGTATTACTATGCCTTGCTTGAAATCGAGCGGCTGAAAGTGCTGAAAGAAGTGAAAAAACTATCGGGCGACCGTTACCGTTACGAAATGATGCGCAAAGACATCGGTACCTCGGTCACTTTTGATGTGCTGCAAGCCAAAAACTCCTATTACAGCGATTCGACAAATTATTTATTACAGAAACTGAATGTAAAGAATGCTTTTTTGGCATTGAACCTGTTGCTGGGCGAGCCTCCTTCAACAAAATTTATGCCGACAGATAGTTTTCAGGTCGACCTGCAGCAATATGACCTGAATGATATGATGCAGAAAATGCTGGCAAACAACAGCAACCTGAAAAATCAATACATCAACCAGGAAATCTTAAAAAAGGACATCAGCCTTGCCAAAAGCAACCTGTGGCCTTCTTTTTCCATGCGTGCCGGAACAGATTACAAGCAGGGTTGGTACGACTGGGAGAAACAACAGGCCAACACGTATCTGTATGATTATTACGCCAATTTTACACTGAGTTTTAACTTATTTAACGGCGGAAATTCTCGCAGGGCTATCCAGTCGGCTAAAATCAGTGAAAAGATCGGAAACCTGGAGATTATGGAAATTAAATTAACACTGTCCAACCTGCTGGTCACCCAGTATGAGCTTTACAGTATTCGGAAACAACTGCTGGATGTAGCCGATGTGAACCTGGAAAGCGCCATGCTTAACCTGGAAATTGCCACCGAAAAATACCGCAACGGAACCATCAACTCGTTTAATTTCCGCGATGTACAGCTCATCTTCTTAAATGCTTCTTCGAAAAAACTCAATGCCATTTATGATTTGTTGGATACCCAAACGGAGCTACTCAGGCTGACAGGAGGGATCGTTTCAGAACAGTAGTAATTCTCCGGACGTTTTTTCTCTGCCATCATTTCCTTAATTTTGCCCCATAACACAGCTTATGAAGAAAAATGTTTTATTTGTTTGTCTTGGTAATATCTGCCGTTCACCCAGCGCTGAAGCAGTATTCAAACACCTGGTCGGGAAAAAGGGAGAAGATGGAAATTATTTCATTGATTCGGCAGGAACCTCAGCCTGGCATGCCGGCGAAAAAGCTGATGCACGCATGAAGCGCCATGCTAAAAAAAGAGGTGTCGAGCTTACTTCTTTAAGCCGGAAATTTGTCCCGGAAGACTTCGAGCGTTTTGATTACATTATTGCCATGGACCGCGAAAATATGGACGATTTGAAACGGATGGCCCGTGATAAAAATGATCTGGATAAATTATATATGATGACTGACTTTTCGCAAAAATTCAGCTACCACGAAATACCCGACCCGTACTATGGCGGAAATGAAGGTTTTGAACTAGTTCTCGACCTCCTGGAAGATGCAAATAGGGGGCTCCTTGACTACATAAAATCATTTGAACGGGCATAATATTTCTTCTTAAAATTTCTTTATCGTTAAAGTTGGCTTATTTTTGCAACCCCAATGCGGGGATTACGTAATAATTTTCAGGAAATTAAGTTATAAAGAAAACACTTATTTGAAGGGGCTTCGGTTACATATCCAATTTTTACTGCTTGCTGTTGTTGTCGTGATGATATCGGTATCTTCATGTTCTACCAAAAAGAATACCTGGACACGACGTTTATACCACAATACAACCTGCCATTATAATGTATTCTGGAACGGAAAAAACAGCCTGTACGATGGAGCGGAAGCACTTACCAAAAAAGTAAACGATAATTACAAAGCAGTCTTGCGGATATACAACTACGGCACGTTGCAGGAAGCTCAGTCTCTTAATTCGCAAATGGACCGCGCCATTAAAAAAGCTTCCATCGGAATTCAGCGCCACTCTATGTATTTCAACGGAAAAGAAAACATCAAGTGGGTGAAGGTGAGCTACCTGATGATGGGTGAGGCGCATTTTTACAAGCAAGATTACACCAGTGCCCGCCGGGTGTTTGATTATGTATCAAAACAATATTCTGACGACCCGATCCAGTATGAAGGCTACCTGTGGCTGGCTAAAACATACATCGAAACTGAACGTTTCGAAAAAGCCGAAGCGGTAATTAATTTCATACAAAGTAAAAAGGATGAAAGTAAATTCTCTGGAAGCGTAGAAAAGGAACTCCTGTTTGTTATTGCTGACTTTTACCTGGCGCAGAAAAAATACAATGAAGCTTATCCATATCTTGAAAGATGCCTTGAAGTAGGTAATAAAAGAGATGTTATTACCCGGGTTAATTTTATTCTGGGACAAATCAACCAAATGGAAGGCGATCTGGAAACGGCAAGTTACTACTATCAAAAAGTTATCAATCGTAATGCCGAATACCGTATGGCTTTCGAAGCCAAAATGAACCTGGCCAAAAGCTATGATGAAAATTCGGGCGACAGTAAAGCCATTGTCAAAACACTGCAAAAAATGGCCAGAGAATACAAAAATCGTGATTTTCTCGACCAGATTTACTTTGCCCTCGGTGAAATTTCCATGAAAGACGGAAACAAAGAAGTGGCAATAGATTATTTTGCCAAATCAGTTCAGTTCAGCGCTACGAATAACTACCAGAAGTCGGAATCGGCCCTTACGCTGGCAGATATATATTTTGAAGATAATGAATACGAACTGGCGGAAGCATACTACGACACGGCTGTATCCTTCCTGCCTCAGGATTACCCTGACTACGAAACCATCAAAAATAAAGCTTCCGTATTAACCGAGTTGGTGCAACTGGCTTCCACAATTAAACTACAGGACAGCTTGTTGTATCTGGCCAGTCTTGATACCACAAAACTATATGCACTCATAGATGATGTGATTCAGCAGGAGATTGCCGCACGCGAAAAAGAGACCGAAATGGCTGATGAAGGAGGGGTTCAGTTTGTGAATGTAGGACAAAGGAGCAGAAACCCCAACATTCAGACAGGAAAATGGTATTTTTATAATACGGCTGCTTTAAGTTACGGCTACACGGAATTTATTAAAAAGTGGGGCAACAGAAAACTGGAAGACAACTGGAGACTGAGCGATAAACGACTGGTAATGAAGTCGTATGGTGACGACATGACCGAAGGAGATGATTTAAATCCAAGCGACTCAGCAGCAGTTGACCAGTCAAATAATCCCGAAAACCGTGCTTATTACCTGAAAGATATTCCTTTCGAAGAAGAACAAAAGAAAGCTGCTCATGAGCAGATCATCCAGTCGTATAAGCAATTGGGATTTCTTTACCTTGAGGATCTGAGAGATACTACAAACGCTCTGGAGACTTACCTGGCATTTCAGGAAAAATATCCCGATAACCCGTTCCGACTTGAATCGTGGTATGCGCTTTATAAAATCTATAATGAGCGTGGAGATCAGGAACAGGCAAGCTATTACAAAAGCCTGATATTAAGTAATTATTCCGACAGCGATTATGCCAAAGTTATCACCGACCCTGAATATTTTAATAAAATAGGTGAAGGCAAACAAAAAGCACTGCAGTTGTACGAAAAAACATATAAAGCATTTACACGGGAACAGTATTTCAGAGTAATTACCTATGCCAATAACGGTCTGGAAGAATTTTCCGACGACACAGCCATTGCGCCCCGGCTGATGTATTTAAGAGCTATATCACTTGGAAAAGTGGATGTTCCCGATACCCTTTATGCTTCTTTGAAGGAACTGATCTCATTGTACCCTGCCAGTCCGGTTGTTCCGATGGCAAAATCTATTCTGAATACCCTCAGTACCGAGTACGGGGTTGGAGAACCGGTAGCGGGGTTTAACAACCAGGCAGACAGCACACAGGCAATCCCGTCCATTTATACTTATGATGAAAACAGTATGCATTTGGTACTGCTTATCGTTAACTCGAAAAATGTAGAGATTGATCCGCTTAAAGTTCGTTTGTCCGACTTTAAAAAGAAATCGTTCAGCCTGCTTAATGTACGGATAAAGAGCCTGATGCTGGATAACAAAACAACGCTGATCACCATTGGCAACTTCGGAAATAAAAGAGAAGCCGAAAAGTTTTATTTGGCACTTTCTGCAGATGAATACGTCTTTTCAGGCTTGAATCCTGATGATGTTGATGTCACAACGATATCGGTAGGTAATTACCCAGTATTCTATAAAGAGAAAGACGTGGACGGTTACCTGCGTTTTTTTAATAAATATTATAAAAACGACAACTAAGAAAAATAAATTATTTAATACATAAAACAGTGAAAACAGTGAAAAACGGATACAGCGAAAACCAGGCGCGGAACATCATTGCGCTGGGAACGAAAATTAAAGGAGATCTTGATTCGGACGGTGATTTCAGGATCGAAGGTTCATTAGTAGGTACTGTCAGAGCCAAGGGAAAAATTGTGATTGGCGAAACAGGAAATGTTGAAGGGGAAATATACTGCCAGAATGCGGATATTTCAGGAACAGTAAAAGCTAAACTGGAAGCAGGTGAACTGACAACCTTAAGAGCAACATCAAAATTTTCCGGCGATATCTCCACCAAGAAAATATCTATCGAACCGGGCGCTCTTTTCTCAGGCTCATGCCATATGGCTGCATTGGCGACAAAAACAGAAAACCGGCCAAACTTTACTACAGAACGTGGAAAAGAAAAATCAAAAGGACAGCCCGCTTAAATTTTACGCTAAGTATTCAACGCTCGCCATTCAAATGATCGTTATCATTGTTGGTGGAGCATTTGGCGGCAAAGCGCTGGATAGTAAACTTGAATGGGGGTTCCCGGTATGGACCGTAGTATTTACTATTTTAGCAGTAATTATTGCCTTATACCTGGGCCTGAGAGATTTGTTTAAAGGAAAATCATGAACAAGACTTTTTTAAAATTAGCTAAAGGACTAACCGTTTACGCGCTCATCATTTCTCTTATCAGTTTAGTTGTTGACCTCTGGCTGCCGCAAGTACACATTACACATGTATATTTATACCTGATCGCTTTTATTTATTCCGTTCACTTTTTACTGACCGGCAAACTTACACGGGCCATGGAAGATAAACCCAACAGGTTTATCAATACATATATGCTGCTGAATTTCGGTAAATTATTTTTGTTCATTATTGTGATTGCAGTATACGCGTACACACACAGAGATGATGCCATTTCGTTCGCCGTTACTTTTATGATTTACTACATATTATTCACAGCTTACGAAATCACCGTTTTGTTAAAAATTAATAAATAAAACCGGCAGCAGGGACTTCATTCTCCGGGCTTTTGTAATTTTGATACGCACGCAGACCGCTCAAAAACAGGTAACCGTATGAAGAATAAAAAATGGTATAGAAAAATTACCAACAGGTTTCGCCTGGTTATTCTCGACGACCAAACGTTTGAGGAACGGTTTTCTATGCGGCTTACTACACTGAATATTTTTATTTTTCTGTTAAGTATTTCCATTGTGATGATGTCAATAACCTTCTTTTTCATTGCCAATACTTCTATCAGAGAGTTTATTCCGGGCTATCCGAATGTTGACCAGCGAAAACAGATTTATGAACTGAACCTGATGGCTGATTCGTTGTTGTACGACATACAGCAGAAAGATAAATACATTTTAAATATTAAAAACATACTGGAAGGAAACATTCCTGATGATGTCTCGGAAGAACCAAGTGCTATAGAAGTTCAAATTGATACAAGCGGGATGAAAAAATCGATGGAAGACAGTTTGCTCCGGGCTGAATTTGAATATCAAAATTTATATAGTTTATACTTCACCGAACAGGATCTACAGAAAAATAAATCAGAGTCATCCGTTCGGAGTTTAAATTTCTTCCCGCCCATCAGCGGGATTATTACAGCTAAATTCAACCTTACCGAAAAACATTACGGTGTCGACATTGTGACTACACATAACGAAGCCACAAAAGCAACCCTTGACGGGACGGTGGTTTATGCCGGGTGGACACTGGAAACCGGATACACCATTGCCATACAACATCAGCAAAACCTGATATCAATTTACAAGCACAATTCGGTACTCTTGAAAAAGGAAGGCGACTATGTACACACAGGAGATCCTATTGCTATCGCAGGTAATTCGGGGAATTTAAGTACCGGTCCGCATGTACAT
The DNA here is from genome assembly GCA_002389465.1 of Bacteroidales bacterium UBA4459. Lineage (GTDB taxonomy): Bacteria > Bacteroidota > Bacteroidia > Bacteroidales > F082 > UBA4459. The sequence goes on from DGOT01000074.1 coordinate 9,917, forward strand.
TTTGAATTGTGGTACAACGGAACACCGGTTGATCCGGAGGAATACATCATTTTTAACTAATACAGGTGAAAAAACGAATTGCCATACTTGGCTCCACGGGTTCCATAGGAACGCAGGCACTAGATGTAATCAAAACCCATTCGGAGTTGTTCAGCGTGGAAGTGCTGACGGCATATAACAACTTTGACTTGTTGATCAGGCAAGCTGCAGTATTTCAGCCGAATGCCGTAGTTATTGGCAACGATGATCACTACCAGAAAGTACGCGAAGCACTCGACCCGCTGGATATACATGTATATGCTGGTGACGATGCCGTAAACCAGATTGTAGAAATGTCATCCATTGATCTGGTGCTGATAGCTATTGTAGGCTTTAAGGGTTTGCATCCTACGATCAATACGCTAAGAAGCCGAAAGCCTTTGGCGATGGCCAACAAGGAAAGCCTGGTCATTGCCGGTGATCTTATTTCTTCCACAGCACTAAATACCGGCGCCCCCATCATTCCCATCGATTCGGAGCATTCAGCCATATTCCAGTGCCTTATGGGCGAGTTCAATAACCCCCTAAAAAAAGTAGTGTTAACAGCTTCGGGAGGGCCCTTCAGGGGTTATACAAAAGATAAGTTAAGTCGGGTAACAGCTAGAGAAGCGCTGGCGCACCCGAACTGGAACATGGGCAACAAAGTAAGTATTGATTCGGCTACATTAATAAATAAGGGACTGGAAGCTATTGAGGCCAGGTGGCTGTTTGGCTTACAACCCGCCCAGATTGAGGTGATCATACACCCGCAATCCATAGTACATTCGCTGGTATACTTTACTGACTCATCAGTCAAAGCGCAATTAAGCCTGCCCGATATGCGCTTGCCCATACAGTTTGCCTTAAGCTATCCCGACAGGCTGGACAGCAATCTTCCCTCGCTTGACTTATCATTAGTTGGCGCTCTTACTTTCGAACAGCCTGATGTCGAAAATTTTCGTAATCTTGCACTCGCTTTTGAGGCGATGAAAAAAGGGGGTAACATGCCCTGTGTTTTAAATGCAGCCAACGAAACAGCCGTTGATGCGTTTCTGCACGACCGTATCGGATTCATACATATTCCGGAGGTTATTGAAAAGTGCATGGAAAAGGCTCCTTTTATTCGTAAACCCGGGATGGACGATTATGTGGAAACGGATAACATCGCCCGGATAGAAGCAAACGAATTTATCAAAACGATCAGATAAAACAGTATGGACATCATCATAAAAATATTACAGCTTATTCTAAGCTTATCTATCTTGGTTATTGTGCACGAGTTTGGCCATTTTATAGCAGCCAAGGCATTTAAAACACGGGTGGAGAAATTCTATCTTTTTTTTAATCCGTGGTTTTCCATTTTTAAATTCAACTACAAGGGAACCGAATATGGCCTGGGGTGGCTACCTCTGGGCGGTTATGTCAAAATTGCCGGCATGATCGACGAATCGATGGACAAAGAACAGCTAAAAAAACCAGCGCAAGCCTGGGAATTCAGGTCGAAACCGGCATGGCAACGTCTGATTATCATGTTGGGCGGAGTAATCATGAACGTGGTTCTGGCAATTGTTATTTACATAGGTATTCTGTCATATTATGGAGAAGAATACCTGCCTACTACGGAAGCTAATAAATACGGGATCAGTGCGGACAGCCTTGCTCAGGAAATGGGATTCAAAAACGGCGATAAGGTCATCTCAATAGGTGGGGAGTATGTGGAAGATTTCCAGAAGATCCCTATGAACATCATCCTGAACGAAGCTAAATCAGCCCAGGTAATCCGCAACGGACAAAAGGTTGATATTGTATTTCCTGATGGAAGTCTTTATAAATTGGTACAGCATAAGTCTCCGGTTTTTATTTCTGTACGTTTACCGTTTATTGCCCGTTCATTTACAAAAGAATCAGTAGCCAAAGAAGCCGGTATGCAGGTGGGAGACACCATTATTTCTATAAACGGGGTGGAAAAAAGATATTTTGGTGAATTCCGTGAAGAGGTCCAAAAACATGAAAACGAAGATGTGGTGATTACCGTTAAACGCGGAAATCAGCCTGTCGATCTCAGCATGCATCTGGGAGAAGAGGGTCTGTTGGGCGTTTATCCGAAAAATGACCTGAACGATTTCTTTACACTGAATAAAAAAGATTACAATATAGCTCAGGCCATACCTGCCGGATTTAACCGGACATGGGTAGGTATCGGTAATTATTTAAAACAGCTGAAACTGCTCTTTTCGCCTGAAGTGAAAGCCTACGAAAGTGTTGGCGGATTTATTACCATCGGTAGTATATTCCCAGCCCAGTGGCACTGGGAAAGTTTCTGGCGGCTGACGGCTTTTCTTTCCATCATGCTGGCTATTATTAATGTGTTGCCTATTCCGGCACTGGACGGCGGCCATGTATTGTTTCTGCTGTACGAAATTATCGCCCGGCGTAAACCCAGCGACAAATTTCTGGAATATGCACAGGTCGTCGGCATGGTCATTTTGTTCAGCCTGCTGATTTTGGCCAACGGTAACGATATTATCAAACTGTTCAGGGGATAGTTTTTACCAACTTATTCTTCCACCTTCTCTTTGAGCGATTTAAATCCATTGCCAAGGATTTCATTGGCGTTAATCACAGTCACAAAAGCGTTGGGATCAATCCGGTTAATATAATCCTGCAGCATCACCGTTTCACGACGGTTAACCACTGCCAACAACACCTCCCGCTCTTTGGCACTATATAAACCTTCGCCTTTCAGTAGTGTGCCACCACGATTCAGGTCGTGAATAATCTTGTCACTGATTTCCTGAATATTGTCAGAAATGACAAGTAATACTTTATCATAGTTCATTCCCTCCAGGATCGTATCAATTACTTTACCTGTAATAAAAATAACGATCAATGAATAGAGGGGGATTTTCCAGTCCTGGAACACAACCAATCCCAGCAAAACAATTGTCGAATCAACGGCAATCATCAGCTGTCCTACCGGCAATTGTGTATATTTACTGATCATCATGGCCACAATATCCGTTCCGCCTGAAGTGGCGCGTGATTTAAAAATCAAACCGAGGCCAACCCCCATAAACAAGCCACCGAAAACCGATGATAAAAGGGCATCTCCTTCCACCAGGGGTTCCATTCCGTAAAAATACGTTAGCGAGTCGACAAACACAGCGGTCAAAACAAAACCAATCACTGTTTTAATTCCGAAGCGGGGCCCCAGGACTTTTATGCCAATAATAGTTAATGGAATATCAAAAGCCAAAGCCATTAAACCAACAGGTGTTCCAAACATATAATGCAATACGATGGAGATACCGTAAACGCCCCCCGGCACAATTTTATAAGGTGTGATAAACAAAACGAAGCCTGCGGCCAGAATGAATGAACCGATCACAATCAGGCTGTAATTTTTCAAGCCTCTTTTACTGAACAATTTATCTTTTTGTAAGAATGCCATGATGGTATGTTATTTATAAGTCCGACAATCGAAAAAGTGCGCAAAAGTAAGAAGTTTAAAATACCGGCAATACTTTTTATGAAAATATTCATAATTAGTTAATCTTTACCGGTTTGTTCCGTGTTAAATCAGTGATTTAACACCATAAATTAAAGAAAGTCCGTAACCAGAATTTCCTATTAAAAGTCTAAGACTTTTAATTCTTTTCTGGTTTAAGTTGAAACTTAAAGGAGTGAATGAAACTTTATGGACATATTTTTTATTGGGCTGATACTGTCTAAAATAATGACAGCAGGATCATGGCTAATATGAAAGCAGGAATTAAGCTAAATAAGGCTATTTCCATAGATTTATTCAGTGTTTTCATGGCGTATATATTTAGTGAATACTTAGTAATACAAAAGTGGCAGATCTTTTCATGGAATTTTTAATCGTTTTCCGTAGTATTTAAAAAATAGCAGGATTCAGCCAGTAGACGAAATAAATATTTTCTTATTCATTATCAGGTTTTAAAAAAGAAAAAAGTAACTTTTAAAGATCAACCGACAAGAAATTAGTATTTTCCCTGCAGTAAAAATTAGCGATCCATGAAAATGTCTTTAAACTTATTGTTTGTTCTGTTTGCAGCCGGATTATCCACATATGCCCAGGAAACCTTTTCTACACAACAGAACAAAATCTTCTGGAAACTTTCCGGAAATCATGCTATTGTCTGGGACCTGACGAAAGAAACCTATCTGCCCCATTCCGACAATATTGAAATAGACGGAAAACGTGTGGCGGTCATTGTTACTTATACTGTTGACGAAAATCGAAAATTACGTATAGACAGGGAAATCATCTTCCCGCAACTCCGTATTTTCATCGAATCGTCAGCCAACTACTGGCGGAAATACCGGGCTTACCTGAAAGACACTTATACAGATGATTTTTTGCCCACTATCACGCTGGAAGAACGCACTTTTGAGCCGGGACCATTGGATTCGGTCCGAATTGACGGCATGTTGCATTTTTATCATGCCAACAGCCAGGGACTGCGGGTGGTGCGGACACTACTGCCTTCGGTGAACGACCGTTTGTTCACTGAGATCTGGCACATCACCAATACAACAGATTCTGTTAAAGTAGTAAACATAGGCAATACCGAATTGATTCAGGAACAGGAAGGGCAAAACGGTCATTTTACGCGCAAAATTTATGCTGACACCGAAGGAAAAGTCATTATTCAGCCCGGTCGGTCGTTTACATTTGCTGTTTATTTCTCCGCCCGTTTAAATGACGAGCCGGAAATCAAAGACACTCATAAGGAAATCCTTGCAGAACGTACATCTTTTCTGGATACTATCCGGCAAAACCTGGTGCTAGAAACCCCCGATCCGGTGCTGAACCGGCTCTTTGAGTTTTCAAAAAACAGAGCTGCCGAAAGTATTTACGAAACAAAAATGGGGTTGATGCATTCACCGGGAGGCGGCAGATATTATACAGGGGTGTGGGCCAACGACCAATGCGAATATGCATCACCGTTTTTTCCCTACCTGGGCTACGATGTCGGTAATGTTGCGGCTTATAATTCCTATGTGCAGTTTCTGAAAAACATCCCGGAAGACGATGGACATTTCTGGTCGTCGTACGAAATGGAAGGGACACTAACCTGCTGTGGGGCTGACCGTGGCGATGCTGCCATGATCGCCTTTGGCGCCAGTCATTACGCTTTGGCAGATGGAGATAAAGAAAAAGCTGAAGGGCTCTGGCCACTGATTGCCTGGTCTCTGGATTACTGCGACCGCCAGAAAAATGAAGCCGGCGTTATCCATTCCGACTCGGATGAGATGGAAGGTCGGGTGGCTACCGGAGGAGCTAATTTGGCCACCTCATCGCTGTATTACGGAGCACTCCGACAGTCAGCCTTGCTGGCCAAAGCACTTGACAAACCCGCATCGCTGGTATCAGAGTATAATCACCGGGCCGATACATTGGCAACAGCTATTGAAAACTATTTCGGCGCACAGATAGAAGGGCTGGAAACCTATCAGTATTTTAAAGATTATCCATATCTGCGTCACTGGATCTGCCTGCCGCTGGTAGTAGGCATCGAAAACCGGAAAAAAGGGACGTTGGATGCGCTGTTCACTAAACTCTGGACCAACAACGGAGTGAAGGTTGAGCACAACCCCAACATGGAAGAACCCAACCTGTTCTGGGATCGCGGAACGCTGTATGCTTTCCGGGGAGCTTTTAAAGCCGGAGCTGCCAATCGGGCTCTTGAAAAACTGCATGCCTATTCGCAAACCCGGCTGCTTGGTTTTCACGTACCGTATGTAGTAGAAGCCTGGCCCGAAGGTAACATGGCGCATCTTTCGGCCGAAAGCGCCTTGTACTGCCGGATTTTTACCGAAGGTATCCTTGGAATCACCCCCACCGGATTTCATAGTTTCGACATTACACCCAACATTCCGGATAACTGGGATTATTTCAGCCTGAAAAACATCCGGGCTTTTAATGCGCATTTTGATGTGCTGATCAAACGGGAAGGTAATCAGCTACAATTGAAAGTTATTCAGTCGGGAAACACCATTTTAAAAAGAAACATCAGGAACGATGAACTGCTGCATGTTAAGTTAAGCAAGTAAGTAATTTTATATTATCTTTGACCAAACAGTCAGGATAATGAATACTAAAGAAAAAATATTGGCCGAAGCCGTTAAGTTGTTTGCCACCAAGGGGTTTGCCGAAACCGGAACTGATGAGGTTGTGCAAAAAAGCAATGTTGCCAAAGGGTTGCTGTTCTACCATTACAAAAGCAAGCAGGGGCTGCTAAAGGCTGTTCTGGGGCAGGCAGAGGAAATTATCCAAAAAAGTTGTGAAGTGGATATTTCCGGCCAGTCGGCACAACGCGCTCTCAGATCACTGATCAGGCAAATGGTTAATTCCCTGAAAAAAGATCGAGATTACTGGCAGGTTTATTCGGCCGTTTTACTTAATCCGGGGTTAACGGAAAAACTGAATACGGAACTTCGGCATCCTTCGGAAGCATATTACCATATTGCCCCCGGCCTTTTTCGTAAAATGGGCAAGAAAAATCCTAAACGATGGACCCTCTTTTTTGATGTACAGTTCAGGGGTATTGCTTCCGGGTACCTGACCAGCCCAAAATCTTTCCCATTGGATGACGCCAGACAAATGATGGTAGATATGTTGACACGGTAAAACGTTTCGGCGCTACCTAATGGCCGGGGCCCCCAGTGCTTCCAACTCTTTTTCCAGTTGCGGTATGCGCTTTCCAATAATTATATTGATAGATGTGTTTAAATTATCCAGTTCCCTGCGGGCGATTTCCAGGCTTTTCTTATGGGTAGGAGTAGGCCCGTAAGTGGAATTCTGTACTCCTTCGGCAGCAGCCCCCACCCGCGATTTTACGGTCGGGTTGTATTTTTCGCCGACCTCGTTTTTCGACCGGTTGCCGGTCAGTTGTTCCATCAGCGCCAACAGTTCCTGTTTGATGTCGTACAGCTTTTTGTCCGCATCACCCGGCGGAACCTCTGTCCTTGCCAGCGCCGTTTGCAGGGCATTTACCTTTTTAAAGGCGTTGTCCAGTTCCAGAGAGGTTACCGATATCTCTCCCTGTATCTTTTGCACCTCTTTCCAGAAAGCGACCACTTCTGCGGGTGGGGCGCCTTTCAGTGCCCCTTTCTGCAGTTGTTTCACACGGAAAGTAACGGTATCTCCCAGGGCGGTTACCACGCCATCTATTTCTTTGGATAGAAGCACTTTGTAAGTTCCGGGCACCACCATGGCCGGCAAACTCCATCCGTAGCTTCTGTTTTTCCCGGCATCGATCACGGTGGAAGGCGGATAGGTCAGTTCCCAGGAAATCCGGTGAAATCCTTTGTTTACCGGCCCGCTGATCTTCCGAACAGTGTTGCCGTTTTCATCGAAAACCGTCAACCATACTTTGGGTGGCTCCTGCCGCCGTTCCATCTCCACCAAATCCCAGCCGGGGAAAGTCACTTCTTTACTTTCTTTAAGCAGTTTCTTTTCTTTATCCTGCCGGAGTTGCCTTTGAGTTTTATAACCGTCTTTCAGATAGTAGGTAAACACAGCTCCAAACGGTGGATTGGGCGCTACAAAGTCGGCACCACTCAGTTTTCCTTTGCCCATCTGCGGAATGTACCACCATGCATCCCTGACGGAAAACAGTGCCGCCTCTTCCCGAAGTTGTTCCTCCGAAACTTCCCGCAGCACACTGTAATCGTCCAGCACATAAAAACTGCGGCCGAACGAAGCCCCCACTAAATCGCTTTCACGTCGTTGTATGGCCAAATCACGGAAGGGAATGGTGGGCAGACCACCCGTAAATTTAACCCATTGTTTTCCGCCATCCACTGAGAAATAAATACCGAATTCGGTGCCGAGGAACAGTAGTTCGGCTTTCACATAATCCTGTACGAGTCGCCACACAATGGTTTTATCAGGCAGGTCGCTGCGAATGGGTTTCCAGCTTTTTCCTTTGTCGATGCTTTTATAAAGATACGGCGTCAAGTCTCCATATTTATGATTATCCAGCGCCACATATACGGTATTGGCATCAAACAGGTCGGCTTTGATGTCGTTGACGAATGCTGTTTCAGGCACATCGGGTAAACTTCCCACTTCTATTTGCCGCCAGTTATTGCCACCGTCTTCCGTTATATTGATAAACCCGTCGTCGGTGCCGGCATAGATCAGTCCT
>DGOT01000276.1 GCA_002389465.1 Bacteroidales bacterium UBA4459
TATGGAGAGCTATTTTATTAAATATTGGGATGATGATACAAATTGCTGGAAAACTGCTGTTCATGCAAAAAATGTTCAACAAAGAATTGAAACCTACAAATCGGATTTTACAGAAAGTTTTTCTCAACTAAAGACTATTAATACGATACCTATTGAAGATACTTTCGAAACTGTTACCTCATCAAAGGTGAGATATTTATTCAATAATTGCCATATAAAACATGGCTGGTTATATGAATTTGAAGTGTACTATGATAAACCTGGTGAGAGACCTAAATGTTTAGTTGTTAAATAACTCATATATGAATATTTCAGACCCACAACGACTTCAGCTCTTACTGCAGTACATAAAACGACCAATGGATATTAATGGAGTACAATGCGAAAAAACAATTGCTTACTTACTCATATGACAACCGTTTGAAGAAAGGAATGAATCATTTTAAACTGCTCATTAAGGACCTGCTGGGGAGTAATACGGTATATGAAACTGATTTGGTTTATTAATTTCTCTCTTCGTTAAACTACACTAAATGCGCATTTTATTAAATGCTTACTTTTGCAGTAATTATAAATCTAAAATTCATACTATGAAAAAAATTATGTTACTATCAGTTGCTGTACTGATGTTTACCGGTATGAGCTCAGTTTATGCCGAAGGTGATGAACTAATCAAGATGCTGACCAGCGAGCTCGGAGTTACATCCGAACAGGCAATGGGTGGCGCCGGTGCCTTATTCAACTATGCCAAGGAAGAGCTTTCGACTGAAGATTTTGATAAAGTATCGGAAGCCGTTCCTGACATGAAAGGATATCTTGACGCAATTCCGGCATTAGGTGGAGGTAGCGGCACAGGTTTGCTGGGTAAAGCCACGGAATCCTTAGTTGGCATGCCGGCTGTTACGGCTGCTTTCGATAAACTTGGCCTGAGCCAGGAAATGGTAGGCATGTTTTCCCCGATCCTTGTTAACTATGTAGATGAAAAAGGTGGCGAAGCCGTGAGTGGTTTGCTGTCAAAAGTATTCTCAAAATAGATAGTTCCCGCTTTATAGCGAAAAAAGATCTTACACCAGCCGCACAGGAACTGTGCGGCTTTTTTTTATAAGCTTACAACCTAAACCAACCGGCTGTCATGCGCTCTTTCCTGCTGGCGCAATCGTCTTCAATCAGCTGAAAGACCAGATCCCCTTCCTTAAACCTGAACCGGTATTTCCCCTTGATCTTTTTACAGATAGCGTTGGTGTTGATAAATGTAACAAGGCTGTCTTTAACTACTATGGAGCCCTGCACGGTTATCGGTTTGTCAACCGAAGCAAGTTCGAGAGTGAACGACAAGCCGGTGATGCCCAGCATAGCTCCGTCGTAACTGCTTACCCAGGTTCCTTCAAGGGACGTTTTAACAGTTACCTGCTCCTCTGTTTGTTCAGTACCCGGTGTTTTCACTTCCTCTGTATTTCCATCTGTTACATACCATCCTGCAATAATGGATATGGCAGCGATAACGATAACGGCAACGATGATAATGATCAGTCCTTTGTTGTTATCCTGTTTTTTCTTTCTTGATTTTGATGGCATCATCCTGTTTTTGTTGCTAAATTACAAGATTAAATTACCTCTTGATAAACTGTTGAAATATTTGTTTTGACCGGATGGGCTGCGCGCGTATATATTTTATCTTTGCACCATGCAGGAAACCATTCTTATTCTCGATTTCGGCTCCCAATATACGCAGCTTATAGCACGCAGAGTGAGGGAGTTAAATGTTTATTGCGAAATTCATCCTTACAACAAAGTTACCGACATTGACGAAAATGTAAAAGGGGTGATTTTATCAGGAAGCCCGTTTTCGGTGCGCGACGATGAGGCACCTGTTCCTGAGCTGACCAACATACGCGGAAAAGTTCCGGTATTGGGTGTTTGCTATGGCGCACAGTTTATGGCCCAGCATGAAGGAGGAGAGGTACTGCCATCGGAAATACGCGAATACGGCAGGGCTAACCTCGGATACATTGATCAGCAATGTGTGCTGATGAAAGGCTTATCGGAAGGCAGCCAGGTATGGATGTCGCACGGGGACACCATTTTAAAGTTACCGGAAAATTTCGTGAAAGTAACGAGTACGTCTGATGTGGAAGTGGCAGGTTATAAAGTCAGAGGTGAAAACACCTACGGTATTCAGTTTCATCCGGAAGTCTATCATTCGCTGGAAGGTGTTAAGTTGTTACACAATTTCGTGGTGGATATCTGTGGATGCTCCCAAAGTTGGACGCCCGATTCGTTTGTCGAGACGTCGGTGGCAACACTGAAGCAGAAACTCGGGAACGATAAAGTAGTTTTGGGGATCTCAGGTGGCGTCGATTCGTCAGTGGCGGCCATGTTGCTGCATCGGGCCATTGGAAAAAACCTGCATTGTATTTTTGTAAATAATGGCTTGTTGCGCAAGAATGAGTTTGACGAGGGACTCCATTCCTATAAGGATCTCGGGCTGAATGTAAAAGGTGTTGATGCTTCCGACCGTTTTCTGGATGCGCTGGAAGGAGTGGAAGAACCCGAAAAGAAACGCAAGGTCATCGGGGGTATTTTTATTGACGTATTTGACAATGAGGCTCATCTGATTGAAGATGTTAAATGGCTGGCACAGGGAACTATCTATCCTGATGTGATCGAGTCTGTTTCGGTCAAAGGGCCGTCAGCAACAATTAAATCACACCACAACGTGGGCGGCCTGCCCGATTTTATGAAGCTGAAAGTGGTGGAGCCGCTAAATTCTTTATTTAAAGATGAGGTGAGAAGAATAGGGAGAGCCCTTGAGTTGCCCTCGTTAATTTTAAACCGGCACCCGTTTCCCGGGCCGGGACTCGGCATCCGCATTATCGGGGCTGTCACCAAAGAGCGGGTCAGGATTTTGCAGGAGGTGGACCATATTTTTATCAGCAACCTGAAGAAGTACAATCTATACGATGAAGTGTGGCAGGCGCTGGCTGTTTTGCTGCCGGTGCAGTCGGTGGGGGTGATGGGCGACGAGCGTACTTATGAAAATGTAGTAGCATTACGTGCCGTAGGCTCAACGGATGGTATGACCGCCGACTGGTCGCAATTGCCCTATACGTTCCTTGCTAAAGTCTCCAACGAAATCATCAACCGTGTAAAAGGTGTGAACCGGGTGGTGTACGATATCAGCTCGAAACCACCGGCCACGATCGAGTGGGAGTGAGGTTTGAAGTCTAAAGTATAAAGTTCTGAATTTGATGATGACCGATTGATGATCAAGACAGACTGCTGATGCCCCGAAAGCTTTTTGGGGCCGATGGAAGACTGTTAACAACAATTCAGTCATTAAAACCGTTCATTAAAAGGTTTCTTATATTTTTGATTGCATTAAGTCGCTAATTTATGATCAAAAGAATTTTTATTGCAGTTTTACTTTTCCTTTTTGCCTTTACAACCCAGGCACAGCAAAAGCCGGTTATCCGGAAATCCCAGGTGACAGATTCCAGGGACGGGAAGCAATATTATATCCATACCGTACAGGCAGGCCAGACGGTATATTCCATCGCTAAAGCTTACGAAGTGAGTGTGGATGAAGTTTTTTATGAAAACCCGGGCAGTAAAGAGGGTATATCAGCGGGGCAAAAGCTATGGATCCCAGTGATAAGCAAAGAAAATGAACTGAAAGAGGAAGTGAAAAAGGCTGATTTCGATTTTTTCTATCATATAGTAAAAAGAGGTGAAACATTATACGGTATTGCACGTGCCTATGATCTGACTCAGGCATCTCTTAGAAATGCTAATCCGGGACTCACAGAAAATCTGCGTGAAGGGCAGTTTATTAAAATTCCATCTTTAGTTACTTCTGGAAAAAATAGTGCGAATGAAGCCGAAAACCTCTCCATGGATCAGGTAAGTTTTAACCCGGATATTGAAGTGATCACGGGCTTCAGACATGAAGTAAAGAAGGGGGATACAACGGCAGGAATTGCATCCCTATATAAAGTGGATGTTGATAAGTTAAAAGCTGCAAATTATGGGTTGGGAGACTATCCGGAGCCCGGTGACAGGTTGAAAATACCGCAGGAGAAGAAAAAGGAAAAAAAACCGGAATATACCCGTTACAAAGTAAAAAAGAAAGAAACGCTGTACAGTATTTCGAGGCAGTATGGGCTGACAGTCGATGACTTGTTGCAAGTCAACAAAGGACTGACACATGATATTAGAGTGGGGCAGGTGATCAAAATACCAAAAAAAGTAGTTACCGACAAATACCTGACCTTTAACGTGCCTTCCAGAACAAAAATCAAAAAGGTAGCTAAACTCTATGGAGTGCCGGTATATGAGATAACAGATGCGAATCCCGGAATCAGTAATAAACTTTATCCCGGTGAATCAGTCAGGATACCTGTGGGTGATAAAACCATCACTTCTCAGGAAGAAATTACAGAGAATGAGCCTGCTGTTAAGGAAGAGCCAGCAGAGGAAGTGCCCGGTCATATATTTGGAAGAGATTGTCAAAAAAATCTGAAGCCCTCTAAAAAACGTGTATTTAAAATTGCACTTATGGTGCCTCTGTATCTTGAAGAGGTGGACAGCCTGAATGTATCGCGCTTTTTAAAAAGCGAGCACGATCATTTTAAACCGTTCCGGTTTATTAAGTTTTACGAGGGTGCTCTACTCGCCGTTGACTCGCTGCAAAAACAGGGTATGCATATCGAATTATATGTGTATGATGTGGATCAGAGCATCACCAAGGCAGCCAGGGCAATTCAGAATAAAGAGCTTAGATACATGGACATGATCATCGGGCCGTTCTTCAGCCGCAGCTTCGACCAGGTGGCGTTATTTGCCGGGAATTTTGGCATTCCTATTGTTAACCCGTTGTCATTTAGGGAAGAGATCATGCACAAATACCTTAGTGTGATCAAGGTAAAGCCGGGTGAAAAATACCAGCAGGAATTGCTGCAAAAACTTTTACGAACAGAATACTCCGGAGCGCAGGTTTTTTTAATTTCTCAAACAGCTTATAAAGCCGCTGATAAGTTAGTTGAATTACAAAATGCACTACGTGAAACCATGCCGCATGATGTAGCTGTTAGTAACCGAGAATTGTATGAACTTGGTGTGGATGTGGCGCAACGCGACGAGAACTACCAAAAAGGACATCCTGTTCCGGTATTTGATGTGGAGGAACATCAACTGTATCCTGATATTTTATCTGCTGATCCTGACGGAACTACTTTATTTGCCAACAGTCTTACAAGAATAAATTATTCTGTTGACAGCCTCCATCCTTTTTACCGTAAAGCTTCTGTGGCCAGAAAAAACGTGGTCATCTTGTATGGCGACAACAAGGCTTTTGTGATGGATGTTATGAACCGCCTGAATCAATATAGGGATACGTTTGATATACAACTGGTGGGGTTGCCTGTATGGGAGCGCTTTAACGGACTTAACCAAACCTTGTGCAGCAATATGAACCTGACTTATTTCTCTTCTTCGTATGTAGATTATGAGCAGGGGCAGGTTCAGGACCTGACCTATAAATTTCGCCGGAAGTTTAAAACCGATCCGGGGCAGATGGGCCTTACCGGCTTCGATGTAACCTATTATTTTCTTCATGCTTTGCTGTATCTCGGAAAAAGGTTCAATGCCTGTCTCCCCGAATACCCGATGACGATGACAAATAACACCTACCATTTTGAACAGACAGCTCAGGGTAAGAATTTTGAAAATACAAGCTGGAATATACTAAGGTACCGTAATCTGAGGTTGATTAAATTAAACCCCGGGTTTTAATCAGGCAAAAATGAAGATAAAATTACTACTGCTCGTATCGTTAATCCTGGTTTTCGGATCGTGTTCCAAGAAAACTAAAAAATCGTTTTGGGAAAATGGAAATCTAAAGTCGGAATTAACATACCAGGACGGTAAACTGAACGGGATATCGGTATGGTATTATGAGAACGGTCAGAAAGAACTGGAGGCATATTATAAGGATAATGTGCTTGACGATTCGTTAAAGCGTTGGTATAAAAACGGAATACCGGAAGCCGAATCTTATTACAAAAACGGAAAACTCGAAGGCTGCGCCGTGACATACAACGGATTTGGGTATAAAGTGTTGGAAGAGAATTACCGAAATGATACATTAACGGGCAAATATTATAAATACTATGATGATGGAGCCCCACAGATAGCCGGTGAATATCTGGACGGGCTGTTTCACGGTCGGTGGATTTATTACGACAACCATGGAAAGATTGTAGGCATGGGAGAGTTCGACAGAGGAAACGGGACTCAGAAAGCCTGGTGGCCCGACGGACAACTTAGACGGGAGGTGACGTATGTAAATAACCTGAAAAACGGTGCTGAAAAGTTCTACAACCAGAAGGGAAAGTTGGAGAATGTAGTTTATTACGAAGATGGCGAGCCCATAGATGTACCTTAAAAAAATACTCCCAAACAACATGATTCGGGAGTATGATAAATCAACTAAAAAATTAGTTGTGGAGAGTAAAAAATTTTAGTTAAGAGCAAACTTGATAGGAATATTGTAACTGACGCGAACTGGTTCTCCGTCCTGAAGACCCGGATCCCAGTCAGGCATATTACTTATCACCCGTACAGCTTCTGCATCGCATGCTTCACCAATGCCACGGAGTACCTTCACATTATTTACTTTGCCGGTTTTCTCAATTACAAAACTGATAAAAACTTTTCCGTGAACACCATCTTTTTTTGCCTGCTCAGGGTACGTAATGTGCTCAGATAAGTAGCTCATCAGGGCTTTTACTCCCCCGGGAAATTCGGGCATTACATCAACTAAAGTGTAAACCGAATCCGTGTCATCAATTACATAAGTACGTGTTAACTTGTGTTCTGACTTATTCAAGCTAAACTTAACGGGTAAATTATAGCTAACTCTCACTGCCTCACCGTGCTGGTATCCCGGAGTCCAGTCGGGCATTTCACTAACCACACGCAGCGCTTCTTCATCGCAACCCCCGCCTATACCTCTCAGTACTTTGGCACTATCCACAGAACCGTCTTTCTCTATAATAAAATTGATAAAAACGCGTCCTTCAACACCTTGATTTTTGGCATTTTCAGGATAATGAATGTTGGTGGACAAATAACTCATCAGCCCTTCCATGCCACCCGGAAATTCAGGATATACCTCTACTTCCGTAAAAACCTTGTTGGCTTCAGTATTTTCTTTGTCTGGACTTGAGCAGGCAAAGAAAACCACTGCAAACAGGGCGGTGATTAACAGTACGCCCAACCCGAAACGGAGCGGGCGTTTTGGTTTTTTCATCATATGTAACCTCCTTTTTAAAAGTGAATAACTAAAATTATGTGTCAATATATCTGTCGGTATAATTCCGGAGTGTTGTATCAATAAAGAATGATACGTTGCAAACACCGAATTGCCTGAAATCATACTCCTGTCAGCCAGATACTCATGATTATCTTTAATCCTATTGCGCAGCAGATAAACAAGCGGGTTGAACCATTGGAAAATAATCAGCACCTCGGTCAGGAGCAGGTCAAATGTGTGGCGCTGCGATATGTGCACTTGTTCGTGGGCTACAATCTTCTGGAGGTCATCGCTTTTCAGGAGTTCAGGATCAATAAATATCCATGTTAAAAACGAGTGGGTGGGGGAGTCGGGTACTAAAACGAAGGTGACTCCAAATTTTTTTAGTTGAACGGACTTACGGATAAGTACAGCAATCCGGATCAATCGAAACAAAAACCTTGAAATCAGAAAAACAACTCCTGAGAGATAGATAATCAGCAGCAGCATGCCCATCTGGTAGTCACCTAAAAACGACCCTGACCGGCTACCTGCCCTTATCACAACTTCTTCCAGGGTATAAACGGTTAGTTGTGTGTTCATGTTCATATCGGGCAGGACAGGAGTGTAAGAAATCAGTTGAGAGGCCGTAAAGCTGAAAAACGGAAGAAAGAGTGCCAAAACCACAGTGAGTAACAGATAGAATCTGTTGAAACGAAAATAGGCTTCTCTCCTTAAGAATAACTCGTAACCGGTATATAATACCGATATGATCAGTGTTGATTTTAGCAGATGCAGGATGAGAGAACTCATGTTGTTGTGTTATTTTTTCTTTTGTTCAATTTTTTCGTCAATTAATTTCTTAATCTCTTCCAACTCCTCCAGGCTGAGGTCTTGTTCTTTAGTAAAAAAAGAAGTCAGGGCCATGTATGAATCTCCAAAATAGCTTGACAGTACTCTTTTGAAATATGTTCTCCTGTATTCTTTTTTGGAAACAAGTGGGTAGTATTCATGGGCTTTTCCGTGTGCGCTGTATCCAACAAACCCTTTCTTTTCCAATATTCTTACAATAGTGGAAATTGTGTTGTAGGCAGACTTCGGTTCAGGTAACTTGTCGAGGATATCCCGCACATATCCTTGTTCCAGATCCCACAATACCTGCATCACCTGCTCTTCTGCTCTTGTTAGTTGTTTCATTCCGGATTTTATTAGTATAACTAAAGATTTAGTTAATTATTGCAAAGAAAGGAAAAAAATGTCGGGTGTCAAGGAATTAACTAAGAAATTAGTTAACTATTTAGAAATAAAAAAATTTCTATTTATTTTTAAACAATTACTTTTGCATTCGGAAATAAGTATACTTTTGCATTGTTAATTTATTAACAACATACGATTAAAAACATAAAACGTTCACAATTAAACTAATAGAACATGGACTTAAATAAAATAATGAACGACCTGGAAAAGAAACATCCGGGTGAAAACGAGTACTTGCAGGCAGTGCGCGAAGTGCTCGAATCAATCGAAGAGGTAGTGAATGAAAATCCGCATTTTCAAACGGCTGGAATTATTGAACGTATCGTTGAACCCGACCGGGTGTTGATGTTTAAGGTGCCTTGGGTGAGTGACGATGGAAACGTGGAAGTGAACCTCGGTTACCGTGTGCAGTTCAATAATGCCATTGGTCCGTATAAAGGTGGTTTAAGGTTTCACCCCAGTGTGAACCTGAGCATCCTGAAATTCCTGGGATTTGAGCAAATTTTCAAAAATTCTCTGACAACCCTTCCCATGGGTGGGGGCAAAGGCGGATCTGATTTTAA
>DGOT01000270.1 GCA_002389465.1 Bacteroidales bacterium UBA4459
ATTTTCAGAAGCTTAAATTTGAGCGGCTTACTGAATAGGTTGAAAATTAATACTGTTCTAAATAAATATAATTAAGTAAGGCCCTCAAGCCGGGCTGGCTCATCCTTTTTTTCTACAGCAAAAAAAAAGATGCAAAAAATGCCGCCACTGCTGAAAAAATTGCTAAAAATCAATACATTCAACTAAAAGAAAATATCTCGCTGCGCTCAAACAGATTTTCTTTTTTTAACGCTCCATGTATTGTTTTTATTTACGCATTTTTTCAAAGGTGGAAGTTCCCCATTTCGATAGTATCCGATAACTATAAATCATTCATGATTTTAATGCAATCTTTTTTCATCGTTTAGGACACAACTGATTTGAGAACATTATTCTTTTTCCTGTCCCTTCAGGCCCATGTCCATATTCAGCCTCATCTGAAGTACAGCAGCATCCACATCAAAATCAATTTCTCCATCCACGCTGTAAGATATCCTGCCTGTTTCTTCCGAAACTACAATAGCCACGGCATCAGATGTTTCAGTAATTCCGATAGCTGCCCTATGGCGTAGTCCTGCCCGTTTAGTTACTTTCTTTTTTGTTATCGGCAAAATAACGGAAGCCGCTTTGATTCGGTTATCAGTAATGATGACAGCACCATCATGCAAGGGGCTGTTTTTAAAAAAAATATTTTCCAGCAGGGAAGAAGAGACTTTAGCCTCAACGAGTTGCCCTGTTCCCAGGTAATTATAGAGTTCATTACGCCTTGTCAGCACAATTAATGCTCCTGTATAGTGTTCTGACATATGTCGGCATGCCGACACAATAGCCTCCAGGTCAAGTTCATACTTTTCGTGAAACAAAGCTGTTAAGAACGGAAGCCTGGCACCATATTTATTGATAATCCTCGGTCGGCCCAAAGCCAGCAAAAACTGCCTGATTTCGGGCTGGAAGATGATGATGAGCGCTACCAGGCCAACACTGATGAATGCTCCGAGTATTTGTGAAAGAAGTTCCATATGGAGTGCGTCAAAGATCTTCCAGAACATAAACAAACCAACCAGCCCCACGATAATACCGATAGCCCTTGTGCCTTTCAGCATACGATAGAGTACAAATAGCAATACAGCAACGAGAAAAACATCGATAAAGTCAAGTAACCTGATGTGAATGAAAAGAGGCATCAATTGTTGAATTTAACCCAAAAATAAGAAGTTCTTTTGATAGTACGCAATTTATCTGCAACTGGTTACAAAATAAATCAGTTCACTATCACTGATATCACACCAACAAAATCAACCCAGGAAACCAAAAGGTGATTTCTCCGATATATCTGTACAATTGATTCTGACGAAAACGGACAGGAAAAAGAAGCAAAATAGCAAGTGTAAAAGCCATAAGTATTTGAACGACAAATGCCGCTTTAAGAGTGATCACTATCGGACAAAAAAGCAAACAGAAAATAGCTGTTATAACAGCTAAAACAAGAAGAATAAGAACAAAACTTTTAGCCGCTCTTTTTCCAAACAGAGTTGTGAAAGATGAATGGTGATTCAACAAATCCTCGTTCTGCTCGAACCACGAAACAAGGACACCTTCAGTCCAGGCCAGAAGTATCATATTGGCTACGATCATCAAAATGCTTATCGGAGGCACCGTTGCATACCATACAAGAGGAGCCAGCCATATACCCCCCACATAAATAAAGGCAATGATAAGTTCTTTTTGTAAAAGCCATGGATGCCTTTGCCTGTTGTAAAAAAGAAAAAGAAAATAAGCACCAACAACTAACCCAAGGAGCAATCCGTTGTAAACTATTTCTAAATCCAGTTCGTATAAAGCGATTATTCCCGCGAGAACTGCAGCAACAATCCATATGGGAATAATTTTTTTCCGGTACCGGTAATGCATTGTGTGACGCTCAAAAGTGGAATTTTCTTTTCCTTTCACAGCATCCAGTAAATGATCAGTTGTGTACATCACCCAAACCGACAGTGCCAGAATAAAATACCACCAGATAGAATCCTGTACATCAAGTATCCTTGCGGCAAACAGCCCCATCATGATGCTGCCGATGACCACATCAAAACTGTATATATTTACCTGCAGAATAACCCGGTGCAGTAACGATTTGTTTTTCAATTGACAGTTTTTAACGAATGACCGAAGTTAACCATTATGCACGATAAAACATAAAAAAAGTCCTGCCAGCATGACAGGACTTTTATATAATCTATATGAATGTTAATGATGTTCTATACTTTCCGGAAGATAAGGGTGGTTCTTTGCTACGAGCGGCATGCGCGAAAGCGACCAGGCAACTACTAAAGCAAACAACGCCAGATAACCAAAGAAAGTCCCAAATTCTATATAAGTAATGTTATGTGAGGATACCGTATCCGGCATGATGGACATGTATAATTCAATCCACTGGCCTCCCATAAGAACAATGGCTACAAAAAGCAGTGCATTCGGGTTTTTAGCTATGCGGTTCCACATCAGAAATAAAAACGGAAATAACCAGTTCACAATGAGTTCGAGGTAGAAGAAGTTTTTATATTCCTGCATAATCCTCGGAATATAATAAACGGTTTCTTCTGGTATGTTTGCATACCATATCAATAGGTACTGCGATAACCAGATATAGGCCCATATAATGCTTAAAATGAAAATGTAACGCCCAAAGTCGCCAAGATGCTCTTTGTTAAGAAACGGGAAATACCCCAGTTTGTTAAGAATAATCACTATTGCCGTGATAACCACCGCTCCATGGTAAAAGGCCATAATGAATTTTTTAACCGCGTAAATCGTACTATACCAATGCGCATCAAGTGACATCAGCCAGTCAATGGCAAATAAAGAGAACGTGATCGCAAATACAAAAATAAATACTTTGGAGGTAAACTCTATTTTGTTAAAATTTGTGAGGCCACCGATTTGATCCTCTGCGAGCGAAAGTTTTTTAATGCGCTGTGTAAGAAATATCCATAAACCGAAGAAAAGCACAAAGCGTATCGCAAAGAAGGGTATGTTCAGGTATGGCTCTTTATGTAATAAAATAGAGTCGTTCATTACCGCATCGTGGTGTGTCCAGTGGTAAAGGTCGTGAAGACCGAAAAACATAAAAAACCACAAGACAAAGGAGACAATCAGGTAATTACTCATTGCCTGGGGTACTCTTACAAACCCGGCTGACCATCCCGATTGTGTGATAGCTTGTATAGCCAGCCAGAAAGAGGCTCCTAATGCCACTGACATAAAATAGTAGTTGTTTAACAACAGATTTGCCCATGTCCTTACATGATCACCGGTGGCGAATCCAATGATGACAGTAATCAGGCCAAAAGCAATGAGTACATACATCACTGTTTTAAATCCACTGCTGACTTTTAATTGTTTTTCCATTTTATGTTGAATTAATCGTTGTCAAATAATATTATTTTGCCAGTTCTCTGAGGTAGTGAACAATGCTCCACCTGTCGTAAGGTTGTATCTGCGATCCGTGCGGCCCCATCAAACCAGAAATAGACCCGTAAGTAGTCACATAGAAAATTTCGCCGTCGGGTTTTCCCTGAACGTAAGTGTCAACGAGCGATGTAGGTTTTGCTGGAAACAGCCCGCTGGTAAACAAGTGGCCGTCACCTTTTCCTGTTTTGCCATGGCAATCAATACAGAAAATCTCAAAATGTGCTTTTCCGTTAGCCAGAATATCAGCATCCGCTTTCAGCGGATTGGTTACATTTACACCTGCCAGTGCCTGGTTAGCAGCCCGCTCGGCAAGCGTCGCCCCCGGGTAGGGAAAAGGCATATGTCCCCTGGCAACAGTTCCTTCAACAGGTAACTGGTTGGTCATGCTGTCGCGAAATATGGGATTGGACGAATACGCTTTATAAAATTTCGAGTAATACATGTCCTGCGAACCCATATAATTATAACCGGTATTGTTTTTATCCTTGTCACATGATAACAATAACAAAGGCATCAAAACCAAAACGGACAGGCGAATCAATCTATTTTTTTTCATTTTAACGAGTTATTCAGTTTCTTTTATTTCGACAGCTCCTGTTTTTTGCAGCAGACTGTTCACTTTTTTCAGGTCATCTTCAGTCATGGTAACTTCTTTTTCGATCAATACAGCAAATTTATCGTTTGTCGTTTCGGGGATGGGAAGTTCCACCTGTTTTCCGGGAAACATTTTTTCTCGGATAAAATAAGTCAGAAAAGTAAATAGTGTCCCGACAAAAATGGTCAGCACGAACATAATGATGATAAATGAAAGCGTGTTCAGCGGTTTTCCACCAAACTTTAGCGGATAGCTTACTACTGATGTCCAGTAGAGAAATAGGAAAACGCTAACAACTCCTATAGCACCATATATAAAAGTTGCATACGGTAACCTGGTTTTCAAATGCAATCTTTCGAAAACACCATGCAACGGTATAGGTGAATAGACATCCTTTATCTTGACACCGTTTTCCTGAAGTTCGTCCAGTGCATTGAGTAGAACGTCCTGATCGTCGTATATGCCGATAATATTTCTGTTATTCATCGGTAAATGATTTTAATGTTGTTGTTTCTTTTAATACACTCTTTACTTCACTGATAGCTACCGTAGGTACAAAGCGGAAGAACATCAGCACGCCGAGGAGGAACAATCCAAGGGTTCCCACAAAGATGGCTATTTCAGTAATTGTTGGCTCGTAAGTGGCCCATGTAGCAGGTAAAAAGTCTTTTGATAATGAGGTAACTACGATCACATACCTTTCAAACCACATACCTATATTGATAAATATGGATATGATAAATACAATGGTGATGTTTTTTCTAATCTTTTTGAACCAAAACAATTGCGGTATAAAAGCGTTACATGTCAGCATTGTCCAATAGGCAAATGTGTATTCCCCGGTCACCCTGTTTTTCATAAAGGTAAATAGCTCGTATTCGTTGCCGCTATACCAGGCCATAAAAAGTTCCGTAAGGTAAGCCGTTCCCATGATCAGGGAAATAAATGTCAGGATTCGGGCAATAGCATCCAGGTGGCCATCGGTTACATAATCTTTGAACTTATAGAGCTTCCTTAAAATGATCATCAGCGTCAGCACCATGCCGAATCCGGAAAAAATAGCACCGATCACAAAGTAAGGGGGAAAGATTGTAGTATGCCACCCGGGAACTACCGATACTGAAAAGTCCATGGACACGATTGAGTGTACCGATACAACCAGCGGGGCAGCCATACCTCCTAACAGCAGTGCTGCTGTTTCAAAACGCAGCCATCCCCGTGCGTTGCCTATCCATCCGAAGCTGAGAATGCCGTAGATTTTTTTCTTCATCTTTGAAGTTGTCCGTTCTCTGATTGTGGCAAAGTCAGGGATCATGCCCATATACCAAAATACAAACGAAGCCATCAGATACGTACTGATAGCCACCACGTCCCAGAACAAGGGCGAGTTAAAGTTG
The DNA here is from genome assembly GCA_002389465.1 of Bacteroidales bacterium UBA4459. GTDB lineage: Bacteria > Bacteroidota > Bacteroidia > Bacteroidales > F082 > UBA4459. The sequence goes on from DGOT01000270.1 coordinate 5,440, forward strand.
TCCCACAGCGGGCCACGTGTGTTCCAGTAAGGAAATATGAAAAATCCATCCCAGATGCGTCCCATATGTATCAGAGGAAACAAGCCTGCAGCCATAACAGCAAATATGGTCATTGCTTCGGCAGCCCTGTTGATGGAAGTCCGCCATTTTTGCCGTAAAATCAGCAGGAAGATAGAAAATGCCGTGCCTGCATGGCCGATACCTATCCACCAAACAAAGTTGATGATGGCCCAGCCCCAGGCGACATTGTTATTCAGTCCCCATTCGCCAATTCCGGTAGAGATGGTGTTGTAAAATCCCCAAACGCCCCAGAACAGGGCTCCTGTGGCAAGGAAGGCTGTCACCCACCACCACATAGGGGTTTTGTCATCCATAGGTTTGATAATGTCCCGGCTTACATCCGCAAAGGATTTATTGCCTTTTATGAGAACTCCTCTGACTCTGGTATTATACATTGTATTCTTTTTTAGTCTTTCTCAAATATTAAAACTACGCCTCTTTGTTTACTATTTTAGTTAAATAGCTGGTTGAAGGTAAGGTGTGCAACCGCTCCAGTAAATGATACATTCGTTCTTCCTTATTGTTGCTCACCACAACACTTTTTTCATCTTTCAGGTTACCAAACTGAATGGCGTCTGTCGGACACGATTGGGAACATGCTGTCTGCACTTCCCCGTCCCTGAGCGGACGATTCTCCCTTTTTGCTTCCAGTTTCTTGGCTTGTAACCGCTGGACACATAAGGAGCATTTTTCAACGACACCCCGCTGACGTACAATAACATCAGGGTTCAGCACCAGTTTGCCCAGCTCACTGTTCATGTTGTAGTCGAAGTTGTTATTGTTTGCAAACTCATACCAGTTAAAACGCCTGACTTTGTATGGACAGTTGTTGATACAGTATCTTGTGCCAATACACCGGTTGTAAGCCATCTGGTTCAGTCCTTCGTCACTGTGGTTTGTCGCAGCAACGGGACATACGTTCTCGCAAGGGGCATTATCGCAGTGCTGGCACATTACCGGCATATGAAATACTACCGGATTATCTATATCATCAGAAAAATAACGGTCGATACGCATCCAGTGCATGATCCTCCTACGGCGGACCTGATCTTTACCGATCACAGGCACATTATTCTCAGCCTGGCAGGCAATGATGCAGTTACCACATCCCGTACAACTGGTAAGGTCGATGGTCATTCCCCATTGAATGCCGTCGTAATCGACTTTCGAATATAAGGTAACGTTGTTCTTTTCGTCTTTTAAATGCTCTTCGTTACCCGCATATGGGTTTTTAATGTATTCCTGAAGTGTCGTTTCACGTGCAATCGGGCGCCCCTCCATGGTATGGTGCATCTGAGTTAATGCCAGTTCGTAGGTTTTACCCTCCACTTTTTCCATGGTCACTTCGGTTCCTGCCACATCGGCATAACCGTCCGAAATATGCATCAGTTGGAAGGCATTTTTTCCAACACCGTTACCGGCTTTTCCTACTGCGGTTCTTCCATAGCCCAGGGCTATGGAGATGGTACCTTCAGGCTGTCCCGGCTGAACAAGCACCGGTAATTCAAATGCACCGTTTATTGTGACAACATTTTCATGTACCAAACCATTTTGTTCGGCATATTTAACAGGCACGCAAACGTAATTATCCCACGTAGCCGTAGTAATCGGATCGGGCATTTCGAGCAGCCACGGATTGTTGGCATATTTACCCGTGCCCATGGCTATTTTTTCGTAAAGTACCAATTCAAGACCATTGCCACTTTCAGAATCCGAGAGTTTTTGTTCCCTAAATCCTGAGTTTCCCTGCATCTCGTCCTGTGGCAAAGAATACACCCCGTCGTATTTGACTTTGTTCCAGGAAGAAACAAAACCATCTTCACCTAATATTACTTTCCAGTTGTTCTCCAGATAATCGGAAAAATCTCCTGAAATGTCCGCCCATTTCATCAGGCAGTCCTGAAACTGACGTGTGTTAAAAATGGGTCTTATTGCAGGCTGAACAATGCTAAATTCACCCTTAACAGGTTCTGCATCATTCCACGACTCAAGATAATTATTGTCAGGAGCAATGTATTGACAAAGCTCCGCTGTCTCATCCTTCGTATCGGCAAATGATAAGGTGAAGTCTACTTTCTTCATTCCTTCGGCAAATGCATTCGCCTTATGATAATCGTAAACAGGATTAACATTATAAAGTAATAATCCGTCCACTTTGCCCTCATTCATTTCGTTAACGATACGTGCCATGGCGCTCTCACTACCCTGTTTCAGATTCATGGGTTTGTCAATGCACAATGTACTGCCATAATTTCCAAGAATATTGTTAATGGCATTTACGATCAGTTGGATATTCAGGTTATTTGTCCCGGAAACAACCAGTGAGTGGCCTTTATTTTCCAGAAGGTCCAGGGCAGTTTTGGAGACATCAACAGGGGAGGAGTTAACACTGTAAGTGCTCATTCCTGTAGCTTTTGCTACCTCATTGTAAAGGTTGAGCAATACGGTTACTTCATCTGATGGTTTGACGCCATACCGGTAATCAGCATTGGAACCTGTAAGCGACAACCGGCTTTCGTATTGATACAGCCGCGACATTTCGGTATTCCCCTTCAGTATTTTCCTGTTTTTGGAAAATTGTTTGGAAAAAGCAACCGGATCAAGCCATGTACCCAAATAATCGGCACTAAAGCCTACCACCACCTTTGCTTTTTCAAAATTATATTCAGGAATCACTGCCTGGCCGAAATTCAATTCATGTGCTTTACGTATAGCTTCAAAACTTAATGTGTCGTAAGTAATCCATTCAATATTTGGATATGTAGCGATGAATTCATCAATCAGCTTTTTTGTTGACGGGCTGATGATCGTAGATGTAAGCAAAACAACTTTTCTTCCACTCTGGCTTAATGCTGCCAGGTTTGCTTTCACATCTTTATCGATGGTAGCCCAATCGGTTTCTGCACCGTCTTTGTACGGGTTCTTCAGCCGGGCATCGTCGTACAGGTTAAGCACGGATGCCTGCACCCTGGCACTTGTTCCTCCGCGTGACACGGGCGACATATCATTACCTTCGATTTTTATGGGCCGGTTTTCACGAGTTTTAACGAGGATGCTGCAATAATCATTTCCGTCAAAAAAAGTGGATGCATAAAAATTGGGTATCCCGGGCACCAGCTCCTCAGGTTGTGTCAGGAAAGGTATTGCCTTTCTGACAGGTGTCTGGCAACTGGACACCAAGGCCACGGCACTTACTGAAAACCCCAACATTTTTAAGAAATCACGCCGGCTGGATTTTCCTTTAATTTCTGACTCATCTAAGCCTTCGATAGAGAATTCAGGAAAGGGTTCTTTATTCATATCTGTCCCCTTATTCTGTTCCTTGTATTCTTCAATACTTTGCCAATATTTTTTTTCCATAACGTATAATGATCAGAGTCGTAATAATTCTGTTTAATTTATTAATAATGACATCTCTGGCAGTCTTCGCCTCCCATGTCGGCAACAGTAACTTTTTTCATTTCGCCACTGATGAGTTTTTCGTGCATTTTACTGTATTGTTCGTAAAATTTATTATTGACAAACTGCACTTCTTTCGTACGATGGCAATCAATACACCATCCCATGCTCAAATCTTCCACCTGAGCAATCTCATCCATTTCTTCCACAACACCGTGGCATTCTTCGCAATCAACCTTGCCTACTTCAACATGCTGGGCATGATTGAAATAAACATGGTCTGGCAGGTTATGCACTTTGATCCATTCAATAGGTTTTCTGTTATTGTATGCTTCTGTAACTTTTGCTATTTCTGATTCGCCTGTATTTTTACCGCTTTTCACCTGGTTGTGGCAATTCATACACACAGCAACTGGCGGGATGCCGGCGTGCATACTCTTGTCGGCAGTAAAGTGACAATACATGCAATCGATCTGGTTTTGACCGGCATGAACCTTATGAGAGAACCATACCGGCTGATCAGGCTGGTAATATTGCTGTCTCCCCAAACTTGTGGCTTCAACAAAGATTACTTCACCTCCAATGTAAAGAGCCGTTAGAATGATGATATAATGGATCCATTTTGCTTTGAGTCTTTTAGTTACGAAAAGGTCGAATAAAGAAATGAGCATCAAAACAAGCAATACGAAAAATGTTATTTGCATGTTGCGTATGTCTTTTCGTCCTGACACTGATTTGGAAGGCGTTTCTGCCTGAACTGTTTCCTGGGATGCAACAGTTTCATCTGTTTCAACCACGACAACTTCCGAAGCGGCAACTTTTCCTCCGCTTTCAATATACAGCAGAATATCTTTTATCTGGTCGTCTGTCAGGTTATTCGGTGGCATGGGTATCTTACTGTTTTCCTCAAATACCTGAATGGCCTCCTGATCACCGGCTTCGATCAAAGCCTGTGAATTCTGCACAAATTTAATAATCCATGCTTCACTTCTTCTTTCTGTAACACCCTGAAGATCGGGCCCTACAAGTTTTCCGCCGCCAATGGTATGACAAGCCTTACATACAGCGAAGTTTGCTTCTGTCTCAGCTGTTTGGCCGAAAGAAAGTTGGGTAAATAATAAAAAGGTAAATAAACCACTTAATAGTAAAAACCGCTTGCATTTCAAATGGTTTTTAACAGCACTAGCGCTTATGATCATCGTGTAAATATTATCTATAAATTGTTGTTTACTCGCTAAATAGTGTTAACAAAATGTTAAACTACGATTGCCAAAAATATTCATTTTACCGGCAAAATAAAAAACTCTTTAGTTATTAAAAATATAAAACTCTTATAAGGCGTTGTATATCAGCGCCATGTAATTTATCAATGTTGATAACTTATCTGGATTATTAGATATATGGAGCTCAATTCCTGGTTTTCTCACCAACTCCCGCTGGCACCACCGCCACCGAAGCTACCTCCCCCAAAACCACCAAAACTACCACCGCCAAAACTTGATCCTCCGCCACCCGAAAAACTGTTCCAGTTTCCCGAAGAGCTACCCATACTGCTTCCCAGCCATAGGGCGGTCCAGAACGGTATGTTTTTGCCTACACTGGCAGATCGCGCATTGCTCGCACGAATCAGGAAAAATATAATGATGAATATTAAAAAAGGAAGTGCCGATAAAAAAGGCGTTGCACCACCGCCCTTAACATAGTCTTTTGAAGATATTTCTCCTGAAGCCAGTTTCATGAGGATGTTAGTAGCCCTATCAATCCCTTTGTAATAATTGTTGTTTTTAAATTCGGGAATCATTTCGTTTTCAATGATCCTTTTACTGACAATATCCGTAATTACCGGCTCCAGACCATAGCCGGCCTGTATAGCAACACGTCCCCTTTCATTGCCATATTTGGGTTTCACCAGAACAACGACTCCATTGTCAAACTCTTTTTGTCCCACCTGCCATTGCAGACCAATCTCCACCGCATACATATTTGGGTCGTACCCATCAAGTGATGGAACGGTGACAACGGTAATCTGATTAGAAGTAGTATCGTTAAAGGTAACCAGTTTTCGTTCAAGAGTATTTTCCTGCTGATCAGTTAAAATATCGGCCAGGTCGTTCACCAGACGGGGAGGGGAAGGTCTTGGTGGAATATCAGCATAAACACGGTAAGCAAAAGTAACGACCAATAGGAGAAGGAGTAGTTTTCCGGTTAATCTGCGCGTCATAAATTCAGCTCGTTATTTATTTGTACATGATATTTATTTCCCAAAAGAAATTTCATCGGATAATTCGTTGATATCATTAAGAAGGCGGGGGAAATGTTTTTTGAGTTGTTTACCCGTCATCGTAATACCTTCGGTCAGCCCATCTACAAAATTATCCTTGGCAAAGTGCTCTGCCATTTTTATTTTGATATGGTTCCAGAAATCATCAGGAACCTCAGCATTGATGCCTTTATCACCTATGATGGCAAATTTGCGTGATTCCACAGCGAGATAAACGAGTACTCCGTTGCGCAATTCCGTTTTATGCATGCCGATCTTTTTAAACAGGTAAGCCGCACGGTCAAGCACCTCGCCGCGGCATTGAGATTCGATGTGCACTCTTATTTCACCTGATGTATCCATTTCGGCATTCAGAATGGCTTTCTGTATTTCGTCTTTTTCTCTTTTGGCAAAGAACTTTCTCGCTGTTGTTCCCATTGTACGCAGTTTTAATAATTGATAATAAGTTTAAAACTCCACCTTCGGGGCTGTTTCAGCCCCTTCTTGCGCTTCAAAATAAGGCTTGACATCAAAGCCGAATAAGTTTGCTAAAATATTTTTCGGGAATAATTTAATATACGTATTGTACTTTCTGGCGGCTTCATTAAACTTTCTGCGTTCAACGGTTATCCTGTTCTCAGTTCCTTCTAGTTGTGCCTGCAATTCCAGAAAGTTTTGGTTGGCCTTCAGATCAGGATAGCGTTCAACCACTACCATTAATTTTGCCAAAGCCGAACTCAATCCGTCTTGTGCCTGTTGAAAAGCAGCCATTTTCTCTGCCGTAAGATTACCTGCATCGATAGTGGTTTGCGTTGCTTTTGCACGGGCGTTGATTACGCCTTCAAGTGTTTCTTTTTCGTGTGTAGCATAACCCTTAACTGTTGCCACCAGGTTAGGTATCAGGTCAGCACGGCGCTGGTAAACGTTTTCCACATCTCCCCATTGTTTGTTTACATGCTCCTGCTCTGTTACCATGTGGTTATAGGTACCTTTAACCCAACTGTAAAGGAGTATTCCAATAATAATAATGATTGCAATTACGATCCAACTCTTTTTCATGTCTATTTTGTTTTAGGAGGGGCTAATTTATATAAAATTTGTATAATACCAATTGAAGAATAGGTTGTTTGTGCTTTCTACAAGCTCTTCGGAGCTTGCAACCATACACCAAAGGGGACGAAGGTTGCGTAGACGTGGAATTACATTCCTCGCCCGGGAAGACAAATAAGAAACTCCGTCCCAAGGTTAGTAGTGTCGCCACCAACTGCAATTTGTTGATGAAGACATCAGCAGGGGGGTGAGTGGGGCTTAAAAAAAGCCCGACAATTGCCAGGCTCCTTCAGTATATATATTGTATGATCTGTTATTCGATAATGTCGATACTTCTCTTCACAAAGTCGGTCAGTTCTTTTCCTTTTAACAGA
>DGOT01000235.1 GCA_002389465.1 Bacteroidales bacterium UBA4459
CCCGATCCCATAATAATCGGCCACAAAACCAAAAACAAGAGCAATAACGGCCGTCATGAGGGTTTTTAATAGCGACTGTGCCGAGATGACAGAAGCCAGAATTTCGTTAGGTGTACGATCAGCTACAAAACCGGTTAAAATAGGTTTTCTGATGTTTTCGATTACATAAATACCTACGAAGGCTAAAAATGAAATAACCCATAGCCCGTAGTAAAAACAGATACCGGAAAAAATACCAAATCCAAACCCCCAGAGTAAGGTGGTGTACGAAATACTTTGTTTTCTTTTATCAGCTACTTTGGACGAAATTTGTGAAGCCCGCGAAGTGAGCAGGTAGATAAAAAAATAAAGTGTTCCTACAACAATTCCATTTTTTCTCTCCGGTTCCACATGTAACAGCACGGGGACCAGAAGAGCGATATATACCATCAGTGGCTGTATATAATCTTTCACCGCTTTCAGGTAAGCCGAATGCAAAGCCGAAGTGTTGATTATTTTTAAAACATGTGGTTTTTGAATAACCCGCCAAAATGATTGCAAGGCAGAATTTATACCCCAGCCTGTCCTTTCAGATGGTTTTAACGAATGATTTAAGTCCTTAGGATACGACAGAATAAGCAACATATTTAATACATATGGAATAGTAGAATACAAAAAGATGTCCCTGTAAGCGCCGCTATAAAAAACAATTAATCCGGCTATTAGTGAAGAAACAGCCGAGCCCTTTTGCGACCAGGCGCGGGTATGTCCATAATAATAAATTTTCTGATCTTCCCAGCGGTTTAGTTTCAGGTAATCCATGATCATCCCCTTATGAGTACCTGAACGGAACGCTTCCCCGATGCCGTATAAAACAAAAGCAAGTAGAAACCACCAAAAACCGGCTGAGAAATAAAAAACAAGAAAAGAAAATATATAAGCAACAAAAGATCCGGTTAACGCATTCTTTCTCCCCCAGGTGTCGGCCACAATACCGGAAGGAATTTCAAATACATTGATGATTATTTCGCGAACGGCATACAGAATACCTATCTCTGTATATGACAAACCTTTCTCGACAAGGAAGAGGATAAAAAACGCATCGAAAAAGCGCAGGTTTTTCAAAAAACCGTAAAAGCAAAACTTAACATATTGTTTGTCTCTGATCATCACCGGAACTTATCCGTAACAAAGCTACGAATATCCTTACTACAGTTTAAATAATTAACCGCACCCCACCTAAATCTTCGATTCGGTAGGGAAAATGATCACCCGGTGAGCCTATAAACATAAAATTAATAGGGATGTTCCATTTATCAGAAAGGCTCCGGACTAATTTTGGACCAAATTTTCCGGTTAGCGTAACAAATTCTATGGAAATATCAGGATACTCTTTATCAAGAAAATCAATATCATTTTTCAATGATTTGATAATTCGCCCGGAATTCTTGTCATTTTCATCAACAACGGTTACCAGCTTAATTTTTTTTGTGTTTTCATTTTTCAAAATATACAGCATCACTTTGTTCAGATTACTGATATTATCGCCCCGGGTGAAGAACACAAATTCCTGGGAATTTATTCGTTCAATTGTGTGATTTATAGAGACATTCAGTTTCAAAAAGACCTCTCTGATAGGATCAAAAATGTTTCTAAGGAGCCTTAAAAGTAATCTTAACAAGACAATACGATTTAGCATAATGATGATGAACAAAATACTGGGGATAAAATACTCAAGAAATATATAGAAATTAGAAGGTATGTCCGGATCAGAAGATTTAATTAAAATGTTGCCTGTCAAGGCAGTGATAACGCCTGTCAAAGCAATAAACACCGAGATCCAGGGCGCTTTGTGCAGCCTTGGCAATTTGGCTCGTTTAACTTTCAGCAGGATATTTCCAACGGCAAACAGACCCATTACCGAAAGAAAAGAAATAGTATAAACACCGGCCAGGGCTTCAACTTTTCCTTCGGTTATCAACAGAACAGAAAGGCTGATTAGTAAAAACAGAATAATAATACGGTACGAACTGTTCTGTTTGTTTTTTTTAAGAAAAAACGGGGGTAAAATGCGGTCTAACGTCATTCTCTCCAACAGCCCGGTAACACCAACAAAAGAAGTCAATACAGCTCCACTGAGGACAATAACTGCATCAACCGAAATAATCCAACCGAGCCAATAACCTCCGGTAACATTACCCATTTGTGACAATAAAACATCACTATGCAGTTCTTTTATTTCGGGAATGGCTATTAATGAGATAGCAAGAAAAGCCATAAGCGGATTGATAACACTAACAATAATCCACATATTCTTCAGTGTTTTAACAAAAACTCCACGATCCTGCTCTTCCACATAATTGGCCGAGCTTTCAAATCCCGAAATACCCAACATAGAGGCCGAAAACCCTAAAAATACGGCCGCGCTGATACTTCCTTCTACGGGTAGTTTCCAGTTGGCGTATAAAGTACTGAAACCATTATTAATTAGATAGTAAAAAATAAACACGGTTAAAAGAACCATAGAACTTAAATGAAAAATAAAGATTCCCGTTGCTACTTTTGAAGATTCACGGATACCGAGTATGGCCAACAAAGCAAAAATAATCAGCAAGATGACTGTAGATAATATAATGGGTTCCGAATGCCACAGGCTATGTAAATAATGCATGGCTTCATTTGCCGATATAACGGAAGTGGCCATATAGGACAAAATGGTCAATGTAGCAGCAAATGACGCCATAAACTTGCTGGTAGTATTTAACAAAGCGTTATAAGCGCCCCCGTTCAAAGGCAACGCGCATACTACTTCGGCGTAAATTTTGCGGAAAAGAAACAAGATAAAAGCCACAATAAGCAACGTAATCCAGGCGTACTTACCGGCATAAATAATCGATAAAGCTGAAACATATAGAACGGAAGAGCTAATATCATTACCGCAAATAGCTGTTGCAGGAAGTTCAGTTAATTTCTTTTTAATCCGTGTCATGATCGTTTAAATAAGGGTTAACATGACTAATGTGAGGGGTGTCGTGAGGGCTAAGGCACCTTATCTGTACTTCAATAACACATTTCTTATCACGCATCATTCGAAAGTAATTACCTTAAATTCAGTGATATATATAAAACATATTACTTGAGGGCGTAAATTTAACAAATGTTATTAAAATGCAAGTGATTCGACTAAAAAACTTCAGATTTATTGAAATTCTTATTCTTTTTAAATCAGTTGCGTCCTAAACGATGAAGAAAGATTACCTTAAAACCATGAATGATTTATAATTATCGAGTACTATCGAAATGGAGGGCTTCC
>DGOT01000221.1 GCA_002389465.1 Bacteroidales bacterium UBA4459
TGTTTTATGCGATTTACCTGTTACCATGTTCGGTGAACTGTTAAGTGATACTATATTTATAGAAACGTCAAACAATGTGTATAAAGAATTGGTTATGATCGATAGTGATCTTTTATCGATGACGGAAAAAACCCCAACTGAATCTTTTATTGCTTATCCGAACCCATTCACTGATGGTGTTACTTTTGAGTTTTCAGCTGGTGCTGCCACAACTTATGAGCTCACTGTTTTTGATATTACAGGCAGGGTGGTGGATAAAATCAACGGAACTGTTTCAGCAGATCTTGGCAACATTACATGGCATGTGGGTCAGAACCTGCGCATCGGTACTTATTTCTATAAATTAAAAATAGGAGAAATAAACAAAAGCGGAAGATTAATCTACAGCAGATAGATTATAATTATTTCTTTAAAGCAGGAAGCCGTCTTAAAAGTTAAAATTACGTACAGTTAATTCCTTCGTTAGCTTTTTATTATTCGATATTACGAAGCCACTTTTCAACTTCATCCAGTTGCACGGCCGGAATGTCCAGCTTGTTCTTCTTACGATACTCGTTCAGTTTCTGCTGAACAGCAGACGGTTTGGTTTCTTTGAACTGTTTAGGAGCGGCAAACCCTGCAGCCATAACATGTTCAGCCCATTTTTCGGATACACCCAGGTCGATAAAATCCTGTACCGAAAAAGTTTTCTTTTTAGCTTCGGGACGCATCTGCGGAAAAAACAACACTTCCTGTATGCCGGGCTGGTTGGTAAGGATCATGACCAGCCTGTCAATTCCAATGCCCATGCCCGATGTGGGCGGCATGCCGTATTCGAGAGCCCGTATAAAATCCTGATCAATGAACATAGCTTCGTCATCACCTTTTTCGGCAAGTTTCATTTGTTCTTCGAACCTTTCCCGCTGATCAATCGGATCGTTCAGCTCTGTGTATGCATTAGCCAGTTCTTTTCCGTTAATCATGAGCTCAAAACGTTCCGTCAGGTCGGGGTTATTTCTGTGGCGTTTGCACAGCGGTGACATTTCCACCGGATAATCTGTAATAAACGTTGGCTGTATGAAATGAGGCTCGCATTTTTCACCAAAAATTTCATCAATCAGTTTTCCTTTTCCCATTGACGGATCGGTTTCAATACCCAGTTTTTTACAGGTAGCCTGCAACCGGTTTTCATCCATGTTACTTACGTCAAATCCTGTAAACTCTTCAATGGCCCCCAGTATCGTCTGGCGTTTGAAAGGTGTTTTGAAATCAATTTTGTGCTCACCTACCTGCACTTTTGTTGTGCCATACAGATCAAGGGTTATTTTTTCAATCATGGTCTCGGTAAGTCCCATCATCCACAAATAGTCTTTGTAAGCAACATAAAGTTCCATTTGCGTGAACTCCGGATTGTGGAAGCGGTCCATTCCTTCGTTCCTGAAATCTTTGGCAAATTCGTACACACCTTCATATCCGCCTACGATCAGACGTTTGAGATACAATTCGTTGGCAATACGCAGGTAGAGCGGAATATTCAAGGCATTATGGTGGGTAGCGAAAGGTTTTGCGGCAGCACCTCCGGGTATGGCTTGCAGTATAGGCGTTTCAACCTCCAGATAACCTTTATCGTTCAGAAAATCACGCATCGACCGGATAATTTGCGCTCTTTTGATAAATGTATCTTTTACGTTATCGTTAACAATCAAGTCGACATAACGCTGGCGGTAGCGTTGATCGGGATCGGTAAATGCATCGTATATTTTTCCGTCTTTTTCTTTTACAATGGGTAGCGGCCTCAACGATTTGGACAGCACAGTAAATTCTTTCACATGTACTGTTATCTCACCCATTTTGGTGATAAACACAAAACCTTTTACGCCAATGATATCACCAATATCCAGCAAGCGTTTAAAAACAATATTGTACATGGTCTTGTCTTCATCAGGACATATATCATCACGCTTGAAATAAAGCTGGATTCTCCCGGTATGGTCTTTTAGTTCGGCAAAAGCGGCAGCGCCCATAATACGCCTGCTCATAATACGTCCGGCGAGGCTTATGTCCTGAAATAATGCATTGTTTTTTGGGTATTTTTCCAATATTTCTGCCGCAGTAGTATTTATCTGGTATTCGGCCTGGGGATAAGGGTTAATGCCCAGTTTGATTAATTCGTTAAGGGCTTCGCGCCTCACCTGTTCCTGTTCGCTAAGTTGCATGTACGTATAAATAAGTTTTTGCAAAGATATTAAATCGACAAAAAAAGGCCGCCCCTTCGGGCAGCCCTGAAAGATTTTATTTAACAGGCTTATTTCCTGACAACTACTTTCTTCTCTGCTATGCCGTTTTCTCCAATCACAAAAATACTGTACACACCACTTGAAAATTGACTCAGGTCAATTTGCAGGCTGTGTGCTTTTACGATATTGATATCATCTAACTGATAAACAACTTGTCCGGACAGATTCATAACACGTAGCGAAACTGACTGAGCAGAAAGCACATGGAGATCAACATTAACCAGGCCGTTGCTTGGGTTTGGAAAAACACTTACCGCAACCGATTGTGAATTTTCATCTATCGAAGAACAATTCTTAATTTCTATCGTTATTTCACCATCGTTTTCGCAACCCACTTCAGAAGTAACCAGTACCGAAAAGACATGGTTTCCGTATTCATAGTCGTCGGCATTTACAGTTATTGTCTGTGTGGTTTCACCGGTTGACCACGAATATGCAGCTCCCGGATTCCCGGCATCCAGCGTCATAACTGAATTATGACAAATGATCGTGTCGGCGCCCAGCTCAACCACCGGCAGAACGGCAAAGTTGATAGTCACCGTATCGGATGCATTGCACGAAGTTTCGTTAGTGACTTCTACCCAGTAAGTATTTTCTCCTTCTCCGGTAACCGTTATTGTTTGAGAAGTTTCCCCGGTTGACCACTGGTAAGTTGCCCCCGGGTTTCCGGCGTCTAATTCATATTCGTTCTCACCGCACAATACCTGGTCATCGCCCAAATTCACTTCCGGAACAGCATATACAGTTATTTCTACAGTATCCGACATCGTAACCGGGCCGTCATTTACCGAAATAATATACTGAGTATTAACCTCGGGAAACACTACCGGACTTTCTTCGTTCGATTCAAATCCTTCAGGTATAGAAGTCCATTGATAAGAAAATGTACCCGAACCTCCGGTAACCTCCACGGCTAACTGAGTTTCGTTGCCGGCACAGATTTCGAGCCAACTGGCAGTAGCCGACACCTGCAGGTCCGTCACGTGCATAGTTACCGGAATAGTGACCAGACTATGGTTTATATCATTTGTAATGATTTTCATGTCATCGGTGTACGTTCCTGTTTCCATACCCTCCGCATTGAATGTCAGGTTGACCATTGCCGAATCGCCAACAGCTACAACACCTTCTTCCGGATCCATGGTGATCCAGTCAGCGAGATACAGTTTATAGTCTTCTGTTTCGCCGTATTCGGTATCTCCATATGCCGATAACGAACCGGGCCCGGCAAGACGAATGCGCATGCCCGTGGCGCCCTGCGTTGTGCCCCTGGCAGGAGTGATTGTGCCGGTAAATTTATTACCCGTCCAGCTTAATGTAACAGCTTGTTCATCAAACAGCCCGTTTTGATCCCAGTCGACCCAAACGGCACACTGGTCACCATCATATGGGTTTCCGTTGAACACACTTATTTCGTATGCATGGTTGGATTCCAACGAAGTGGCATATCCGGTATAATCGGAATAACCTTCCCAGCCGGAGCTGTTATTTATGGAATTTAAAATAACATTGCTAATATATTCATCACCGCCACCGGCAGCTTTTTGATAGTGAGGAATGGGTGCTTTATCAAAATGGTCAGATAGTAAAAATTCCAGCTCCAGTTCCCCGTTGTTTTTAATTTTCATTTGTTGAACAACCGAATCTTCAACAAACACGGTGGCAACATAAGTATTCGGAGTTATTTCGATGGAAGCCGTTCCCCATTGCGTTTCGTACACATCGGGAGCCGACTCACCTGTATCGCCATACGATGCCGAAACTTCATAAGTATAATAGCCATATTCAGGTAACTGATCCGCATAGTTTTCTTCAGTGGACGTGCCAATCAGTTCGCCATTTCTGTAAATATTAAAATGCTCAAAACCGTTAGTTACATTAAAGTCCCAGGTCAGGTCAGCAGCTCCGTTATCCTGGTTCACATCCACCTGTAAATTATAGGGCGATTGGATGTCAATAGTTTCAAACACGGAAACGTATGTCATCACCTCTCCGGTACGGTTGTCTGTCCAGCAGGGATAAACAAGACCGTCCAGCGCAGTGATGCCTAAATAATCGCCCATGTATCCAGAAGCAAAACCCGGAATTGGTGAAGGGGTAAACGAAACATCGCTTACTTTGAAATCTTCCCATTCTTCACCTGCCGTAGTTGAAACGGCTACCCACGCCTCTGCCTGGTTAGCATTGGTATTTCGGTTGTCGTAAAATATAACGCTAAGGATGCCGTTGGAAGCATCACAGGCAATCCAGGGCAGGTAATGGCATTTTCCCTGTCCGATTTCATCCTGGTTAATACGGATCGGGTCCGACCAGGTTGAACCCTCATTCACTGATTTGATCATATAGACATCTCTGTCAGATCCGGAGTTTTCTCCGGGAACACCCACATTTGTCCATACAACATATATATTTCCGCTATTCGGTCCGTCACTGACGTCAACAGCCATGGCAGGAAACGAGTTCACCCTCATGTTTTGGGGGACACCCGAATTTCTAATACCGCGAATATTAGTGATAATTCTTATAGAAGGTTCCCATGTTTCTCCGCCATCCAGAGACTTGGCAAAACCAATTGCTTTTTCGTCCTGAGGCCATCCGTCGTAAATTGACCAGACGGCATATACTTCACCATTAGGTCCGGTACTCAGATTAACCCCCTGGTTGTGGCTTCCGGCATTCACTTCGTTACTGATATTGATTTTAGCATCCCATGTTTCACCATTGTCTGTAGAACGCTGAACAACAATATCGTTTACATTGGCACCGCCAAATTCAACCCATGAATTGTACAGATAGTTTTCATACGGGCTATCATCTTTGGTATCGATCCACAGGTGATTTTTGTCAGTAGAACTCAGGCTTGTCACAATCTTTCTTGTCCATGTATCTCCCTGGTCATCTGAATAAGAAACGCCTTGTCCGCCACCGTTGGCAATAAATCCGACATACCATCGCCCGTCCGTACCAATGCTTGTAGTTGGATCACCACTATTAGAGCCGCCGGCGCCTTGTACCGAACCATCAAAGGTTTCGGCGCCATCGAATGTGTATAAACCGTCAGCACCGTAAAAACCACTGCTAAGAGGTCCTGAGTTATTTGAGTTTAGGGCAGTTAATTTATCATTCGGGTCAATAAAAATTGAGTTCTCACTTTGCCTTGAATTTGAAGGGGCTACAGGTACATCGGGAGAATCGTCTGTTATTACCGAGTAAACTCTGATTTTACTGCCCGTAAAAATAGCAGGTTCAATTTCTGCAACCGGATTTAAAACAGCCAGGCCCTGCTCGGCCATTCTTTTCCAATATCCGTTATTGTCAATGCGGGTATCTACTAATGCCCGTCGCTCACGATCTGATTTAGAGCTATCGCTATTGGCCCACTGTAAGCCAATGGTAGTTATAACAATAAGTGTTACAACCAGAAAAAGTAATGTTTGTTTCATGTGTAATTTGTTAAGATGTTAATTTTAAAGGAATAAAACGCGGTAAAAATAATATAAATAATGTTAATAGTTTGCAAAACGAAAAGCCAATGTGAAAAAACAGCTTATTCTTTCGGAATAAGATTTCTATAATCTTCAAACCGGTTAAAGATTTCATTCACAAAATCATAAGTTTCTTTTCCCCGCACATAGCCGTAATAAGCTACTGGGTCGTGGTAGTAATATTTATCAGATAGATTAAGCATATAAAAATCAACATTATCCGTCCAGATGTTGGGATCTTTCCCGTATTTTTCGGCAAGGCGACGGGCGTCAAAAACATGAGCAATTCCCGCGTTGTATGAGGCCATGACAAATTTTATCCGTTCAACAGAGTCGGTAATATCTTCGGGGAGCTGTTTATTGAGGTATTTTAAATATCTGGCTCCGGCAATTATCTGTTGTTGCGCGGTAGCCGTGGTGTCAAGCCCGTATTTTTCCAACGTTGAGGGCATCATTTGCATTAAACCGTAAGCGCCTACCCATGAACGTACATTCGGCTTGAATTCCGACTCCTGGTAAATTAAAGAGGCCAGCAAACGCCAGTCCCATCCGATCAGTTTCTCCGCTTCTTTAATATCGTCATCATAGGGTGACAAGTTATTACCACTAAACGAGTTATACCTGCTTTGTGCTATACGTTTTGTCCTGATATTTTTAAAGTATTTGTTGTAAATGAGTCGTGATTTTATGGATTTCAGATAAATTTTCAGCCAGGAATTAATCGTATCGGTAAGCCCCGTCTGGCCTTTTTTAGCAGCCCACGAAATTTTCTGGGGGAAACTCAGCGGTGTCTTAATATCAATATTTGGGTAATATTTGGAATTTACTATGGCAATATGCTCGTCAGCAACCGTATAGTCGATTTCTTTATTGGCAACAGCTTCAATCAATTCTTCCACGTCTTTTTCTTCCTGAATGACGAAAATCGTGTCCCCTATTTCATCTGCCAGCGTGGCGAGCCGGCTTGCATAAATGGTTCCTTTTTGAACAGAAATAGTTTTTCCGGCCAGGTCGATCTGGTTTCTTATCAGGTGCGTCTCTATTTCATCAGAAGTGGCCATCTGTAAATAATTATCGGGTTTTCGTTGTACAAGCACCTGATATGTGGTCATAATGGGATCAGTAAATTCGAACACTTTTACCCGATCATTGGTCACCGTAAGGCCCATAGCCAGTAAATCGGTTTCACCGTTGTTTAACATATCAATACTTTTTTCCAGGTCTTTTTCCGTCACGATTTCCAGTTCAACGCCTAAAAAGTTTGTAAAATCTTTCAGCATCTCATATTGGTATCCGATCGTTTCTCCCCGGTAAATAAGATACGTTACTGATCCGTAATCGGTGATGGCCTTCAGTTTTTTCCTTTGCAACACACTGTCAAGCACCCGGTTTTCTTCAGGATGTTCTTTTTTTGCTTCGGAAGGTGTATGTTGTGGCCCGCAGGCAATTAAAAAAGCCAGAAGAAATAAAAAAACAAAGCTTAGCTGTTTCATAGGTCACCTAATAAGCACGACCAATTTACAAAAAAAATGAGGCAACCTTTTCCATAAAAACTTATTAGATAAAATAAACGGAATTCTAACTGGAATTGATTTACTACTTTTGATGCCAATTATCATTTTTTCTAAAAAAATAAAAAACCATGATTAAAAAACTTCTCTTATTTGTATTTCTTTCCATAACTGTTTCTCTACTAGCTCAGAAGAAATCAGAATACCGCCCGATCACGGATGATCTGGTGGCCTATTTAAACCAACGTTCTGATAATGGACTTGTACGGATCAATATAAGATTAAAAGGCCAGTATGATGTAAAATCTTTAAACAGTAAACTGGCGGTACTTGACCGTTCTCAAAAAAGAGAAGTGGTTGTTCATAAACTGAAGTCGTTCAGCCAAACCGCACAAGCCGACCTGTTGAATTATCTTGAAAGTAAATCATATAATAACCAGGCCGAAATAATTCACCGTTTCTGGATTGCTAATGTGGTGACCTGTATGGCCAGCGAAAGTGTTATTTATGAGCTGGCTTCACGATCGGATATTGATCGGATAGACATTGATGAAGAACGTAATTTACTAAGTAATGAACCCGTGGCTTCTGGTATTGCTTCAGAGCCAATGATGGGTGTTGACGAAATAACCTACAATGTAAACAAAGTAAATGCGCCAGCTGTTTGGGCGCTTGGTTTTACCGGAGAAGGTGTTGTAGTTGCTGTTATCGACACAGGCGTAAATTACAATCATGACGACCTTAACGATCATATGTGGGAGGACCCGGCTTATCCGAACCATGGATGGGATTTCTATAACAGCGATGATGACCCTATGGATGGTCAGAGTCACGGAACACACTGTGCCGGAACAGTTGCTGGTGACGGAACGGCAGGCTCTCAAACCGGAATTGCGCCTGACGCAACCATCATGGCACTAAAAGTTTTAGGTGATGATGGAAACGGGTCCGAATCAGGTGTGTGGGAAGGTATTGAATTTGCCGTTGAGCACGGTGCTGATGTAATCTCCATGTCGCTCGGCTGGCAACACAACTGGGATCCCGACAGACCGACCTGGAGAACAACTTATGATAATGCACTGGCTGCAGGAGTTGTTGCTTCAGTAGCAGCAGGTAACGAAGGAGGAAGTACTACAAACCCTGACGATGTGCGTACACCGGGAGACTGCCCTCCGCCGTGGTTAAATCCCGAACAGACATTGACAGGTGGCATATCGGCAGTTGTCTGTATTGGTGCAACGGATGCCAACGATAATATTGCCAGTTTTTCCAGTCGCGGGCCGTCCACATGGGAAGATATTGATCCGTTTAACGATTATCCTTTTGACCCTGAAATGGGTCTCTTACGTCCCGATGTTTCTGCACCGGGTGTGGATGTTAAGTCGTGCGATGCTTTTAATACCAGCGGCTACTCGTTCAAAAGCGGAACTTCCATGGCAACACCTTGTGTGGCTGGTGTGATGGCTCTTTTGTTTTCCAAAAATATAAATCTGGAGCCTGCCGATATTTCAATGGCACTGGAAACAACAGCACTTGACCTGGGTGCTGCCGGAAAAGATAATGTATTTGGAGCCGGAAGGGTAGACGTGCTTGAAGCTATTGATAATGTAAATTATCCCGGACCTGTATACAGCAGTCATGAAGTTAATGATGAAAATGGAAACGGAGAAGTTGAATCAGGGGAAAGTGTTTTACTGACAATAGAAATGTATAACGGCAGCGAAGATCCTTACACGAATGTGGATGTAACCATCTCTTCCGAATCGCCGTACATCACGATTACCGATGACAATGAAAATTACGGTTCTTTCTCTCCGGATGAGTATAAAAGTGTTACCGACGGCTTTGCTTTTGATGTATCTATTGGAACACCGGGAACAAAAACAATCAGAATTGATGTTGAGTCGACAGACGGTACCGAAACATGGTTCAGTCATTTCGATATAATAACGTATGGTCCCTATCTTGCTTTTGGCAGCCTTGTAGTGGACGATGATATGGATGGTAACGGCAATGGCAGACTGGATGCCGGAGAAACTGCCGACTTAATTATGACTGTGCATAATTACGGACAAGCCGACATTTCGGATGTTGAAGTTAATCTGGATATTCCCAGTGAATTGGTAACAGTCATCAATGGCCAGCAGGTGCTTCCGTTAGTTGCGTCCGAAGGTTCGGAACCGGCCGTATTCTCTGTACAGGTTGCTGACGATGCCCCTGTAGGCAGCGCCATAACTTGTGATTTTGATATGCAGAGCGGTGTGTTTAATGCTGAAAAAAGCGTTAATCTGACCATCGGTCTTATTGTTGAAGACTGGGAAAGTGAATCATTCGACCAGTTTAACTGGACTTTTTCCGGAAATATGGATTGGGTGATCAGCGATGAAAACCCGTTTGAAGGACTTTACTGCAGTCAGTCAGGAACCATAACCCATAACCAGACGAGTTCCATGATTTTAACTTATACTTCCTCGGTTGACGACAGCATCTCGTTCTATAAAACGGTATCTTCCGAACCTTCATACGATTACCTGCGTTTTTATATTGATAACGTGCTACAGGATGAGTGGTCAGGTGAAATTGGTTGGAGCCGCTCTGCTTACCCGGTATCTGCCGGAGCACATACTTTTGAATGGGAGTATTATAAAGACGGTTCTGTGAGTGACGGAGATGACCGCGGAAGGGTTGACTTTATTGTACTTCCTCCAGCCTTGTTCCCTTCGGCGGATGCAGGCGAAAATGCAAGTATTTGTGCCGATGAAACATTTACACCGGACGCATCTGCCTCAAATTATAACAGTCTTGAATGGACTACATCAGGAGACGGTAGCTTCGATGACGAAACGATATTAGATCCAATATACACACCAGGAACAACAGATATTGAAAACGGTGAAGCTACCCTGACATTGACGGCCTACGGCGACAATGGAAACACTTCGGGTAGTATGCTCCTGGAGATTTTGGAAACAGCAAGTATTCCTGATACCCCTGAAGGAGATATTGAATTATGCCTGGGGACAGAAGAATCAACTTACACAACCAACGCAACAGATGGTTATGCATACGAATGGGTGATAACGCCAAATGAAGCAGGAAACACCACTAGTGACTCAGCTACGGCTATTGTGTCATGGAGTGAGACCTATACCGGCGAAGTTTATGTACAGGTTCGGGCAATAAATCAATGTGGTGTAAGCGACCTGTCAGAAGCAGTAAATGTTATGCTACACAGTAACCCTGCTGTTGATCTGGGAGAAGATACAGAAGCCTGTATCGGAATGACCGT
>DGOT01000232.1:0-7385 GCA_002389465.1 Bacteroidales bacterium UBA4459
TCCTCAATGTCGTTCAAGCCCATCTGGATATAAATTTCAGGGAGTTGTTTCCGATCCATGGCATAAAATATCTTATTTTTTCCCCACTTGTTGCTTCTCAGCTTTCCGAGGGTAAAAGAAATAGCATATCTTTCTTCATTGATAAAATCTTCTTTTTCAAGCGTTCGGATGATCTTTTCAATGGTCTGTTCCGATGCTTTCCATTCGACGAGTTTGGCTTTTACATCCGCCAGGCAACGTTCCTGATACGCACAGTATTTGCGTGCTTTGTCCAGTAAAAAAGTGTGTTCGGGCGACATAGAGACATGCTTTGGTTAAACATGTCCGAAGTTACTAAAAATCTCTTTAATAAAAGTCGTAAAGAGTAATATCAAAAACAAGTACTGTATTTGGCGGGATGGCGCCACCGGAGCCATTCGGTCCGTAACCCAAAGCAGAAGGCAGTATTAATTTGATCTTTCCTCCTTTACCGATCAACGGAATACCTTCAATCCATGCGGCGATTAAACTACTTAACCTGGATGAAAATGCCAAATTTTCCTCAAAAACTTCCCCGTCTAAAAAGTATCCTTTATAGGCTACTGTCACCGTTGAATAAACATTCGGATGTTCATCATTCCCCGGCACCAAAATCACATAATACAACCCGCTTGCTGTTGATTGTGCATTCAGGTTCTGATCTTCGATATATTGCTCGATAAGTGCTTTATCAATTGCGGCTTGTTTTGCTGCTGCTTCCTCTTCTTCTGTGTTATCTTTTTTACATGAAACGGAAACCACTAACATGATACCCAGCAGGGCAAATACCAACTTCTTAAAAGTCATACTTTCTTATTTTGTTGTTCAAATTGCAAAAATAACATATCCGGGATGTAAATTATATTATTTTTGCTTTCTTCACTTTTTATTTTTACAAATACAACATTATGTTCATTAAAAAATCTGTTTTTTCCTTACCCTTGTTTCTTATTTTTCTTTATTCATGCTCCTCGCTTGACGTTACAAACGACTGGGACAGGAATGTTGATTTTACGTCATTCAAAACGTTTAGTTTATATCCCTGGGACTATAAAAACGGCTATCAAATGAACGATTACGACAAACAGACAATTCTGAATACCATTCAAACTGAGCTGGAAGACAAAGGTTATACTTTTGTAAAAGACGGAGGCGACATGGTTGTTTCCATATTTGTAACACTAAAAGGTAAAACCAGTTACGATGCATACACCAATCATTACGGGGGTTGGGCAGGGTATGGTGGAGGCTGGGGCTATTACGGCTTTGGTTACGGTTATGGCTGGGGACCGGGTTATGGTTATGGCCCGGGGTATTCCACCACAACAGTTACGGAACGTAACTACAAAGAAGGAAGCCTGATTATTGATGCTTTCAATGCTGCTGACAAAAAGTTGATTTGGCAGGGTATCGGCTCGCGGGAAGTTGAATACGATTTCGATAAACGCGATGAGAAATTACCTAAAAATGTCCATCAGATACTGGCAAAATTTCCCGCTGCCCGTAAGAAGTAAATCAGAATTACTATTAATTTGCAAAAAACAAAATCATGAAAAAAATTATTTTCCCTCTCCTCCTGATTTTTCTTTATTCGTGTAATCCCTGGAAATATGTGGCCGAATACGATCACAAAGCGGATTTCGATACATACAAAACCTTCGGTCTGTTAAACTGGGATAAGCAGAACGACAAAGTAGTAAGCCCTCAAACAAAGGAATATATTCTGTTATCAATTAAAGATGAATTAGAAGCACGCGGATACACCTACAAGGAAAACGGATCTGATCTTCAGGTTTCGGTATTTGCTATTGTACAGCAAGAAACAAACTACGCAGCATATTCTGACCATTATGCCGGTTATTATGGCCCGGTAAGTGTTGGCGTTGGTGTTGGAACCGGAGGCGTAGGTGTGGGTGTTGTAGGTTATGGTTTTGGCACCTATCCATACACAGTCTATAAAAACGATTACGATGTAGGAACTGTTGTTATTGATCTGCTTGACGACTCCAGAAAGATTATTGTCTGGCAGGGTGTTGCCAATGGCCGGCTGAGAGGTGAAAATGCAACTGAAGGCTCGGTAAGGCAAAGCATTCGCCGGCTTTTTTCCGATTTTCCCAAAAAGATCGTAAAAAAATAAATCAGGCTAACTTTAACAACTTATTTACAAGCTCAGGGACGCCTGTTCCTGCCTGTTCCTGAATAACAGAAAGATGTGACACTCCCGGCACGGAAAAAGCTTTCGGGTCGACATAATATTTGGGAATTTCCGGCTTTACGTAGCTGATTAACCCTGCTGCCGGATAAACTACCATAGAGGTACCGATAACCAAAAACACATCGGCCTGCCGGACAATCTCCAGGGCTTTCTCAAACATAGGAACAGATTCGCCAAACCAGACAATATGCGGACGTAGCTGGTGGCCTCTTTCGCAGACATCGCCCATTTTCAACTCCCAGTGATCGAGGGTGTATACAAGATCGGGGTAAGCTGTACTGCGCACTTTTTTCAGCTCTCCGTGCAAATGCAGCACCTGTGATGATCCGGCCCGCTCGTGCAGGTCGTCCACATTTTGAGTAACGATGTGCACATCAAATCTCTCTTCCAGTCTGACCAATGCTTTATGCCCCTCATTGGGTTCAACTTCAAACAGTTGTTTCCTGCGGATGTTATAAAACCGCAACACCATTGCAGGATCTTTTTCCCAGGCTTCTGGGGAAGCCACTTCTTCGATCCGGTAATTTTCCCAAAGTCCATTGCTATCGCGGAAGGTGCTGATACCGCTTTCGGCACTGATCCCTGCGCCTGTTAGTACAACAAGTTTTTTCATAGTCTTCCCGGCTTGAATAATGTTAGATAAAGATACAAAAAAAGCGCCCCGGGAGGGGCGCCATAAGCCTAAACAAGAATCGCAACCATTAATGAATTAGGCTAGTCTTTAAACAATTTCATTTTATCAAGGCTTTTCATTGCTTCCTTCACCGCGGCAGCTGACATATTGAGTAGTTTTTTCTCATCCGCGTTCAGATTTACTTCGATGATCTCTTCAACACCGCCTTTACCCAGTTTTACCGGAACACCCATATAAATATTCTTAAGGCCATACTCACCTTTCAGGCAGGCGCACACCGGAATAATCCTTTTTTGGTCATCCACTATTGCCTCTACCATTTGGGCAGCGGCAGCACCGGGCGCATACCATGCTGATGTTCCCATCAGGTTCACCAGTTCGCCACCGCCTTTTTTCGTCCGTTCTACAATCTTATTCAATTCATCTTCTCCCAGCAATTCCGTAACAGGAATACCGTTTATCGAAGTGTAGCGCGGCAACGGCACCATTGTATCACCATGACCTCCCATCAACATGGCATGTATATCTACAGGCGCTACATTTAATGCATTTGCAAGAAAAGCACGGTACCTTCCCGTATCTAGTGTTCCGGCCATGCCAAACACTTTATTTGACGGTTTGTTAGATGCCTGATATGCGGCATAAGTCATTACGTCAAGCGGATTACTCACCACAATAATAATTGCATGCGGCGAATACTTGACAGCTTTTTCGGTTACATCTTTAACGATGCTCGCATTCGTTTTTATCAAGTCGTCCCGCGACATTCCCGGCTTCCTGGGTATTCCGGAAGTGATAACAATAACACCTGAGCCTTTTGTTTTTAAATAATCATTTGTAACACCGGTGACCCTCGTGTTAAAGTGATTAATTGCAGCAGTTTGCCAGATATCGAGTGCTTTACCTTCGGCAATGCCTTCTTTAATATCCAGTAGAATAACTTCTTTTGATAAATCTTTATGAGCTATAACATTAGCACAGGTTGCGCCTACATTACCGGCTCCGATAACCGTAATCTTTTCCATTTTCCAAACTCTTTTTTTAGGTTTTACTTTTTGTTTCACTACCACAAATTTAGTAATAATTAATCAAAAAGTATCACCTTCATCTACTTTTATATATAGTTTCTTATATGTTTAATTTCTGTAATCTTGTTTTAGTCCAGAATTTGAAAAGCAGCATCCAGATAGGCATACATATCCTTACGGTTCGGCCCAATCAATTCGTCACTTCGCTTATGTCCTAAACGTACCACTACAGCATTTTTTTCGTGAATAACAAACACATACTGGCCAAGTATTCCCCGCATATAGGGTATTTTATACCCTTTGTAGTTGATGATCCACCACTGATATCCGTAATAATCAACATGCAACCCGTCATCATCTGTCAGATAATTTGCAGGAGTTACCGTTTCTGCCATGTATGCTTCCGAAATCAATTGTTCACTACCCCATTTGCCATTATTCAACATAAGTTGCCCCCACCGGGCAAAGTCGCGGGCATTGGAATTGAAACAGCAGTAAGCTTTTTCCATCCCGTTTTCATGATCAAGGCACCACAGGGCATCATACCTGGCACCCATGTTTTTCCAGAATTTTTCGGAAGCATATTCGCTGATAGTTTTTCCGGTAGCTGCCTGAACAACCATCGCCAGTACTTCGGAATCAATACTTCGGTAGTAGTATCGATGGCCGGGTTCCTCCGCCATTTCCAAATCGTTGACCAGCTTCCGGATATCATTGGTGTAATAGGCAGCAGTTGTCGGCGAGAAAAGGCTGGCGTATTCTTCATCCCAGCCTAAACCGGAACTCATGGTCAGCAAGTCTTTGATAGTTACCTGCTCTTTCCCACCTTCTTTGAACGATGGAAGAAAATCGGCCACTTTTTGATCAACGCTTTTGATTGACCCGTCATCAATAGCCGCTCCGATTAAAAGGCCCACAATGCTTTTAGCTGCACTGAAAGAGTTGGATAGCGAACTGTCGCTGTACCCCTCCCAATATTGTTCATAAAGGATCTTTTGATCCTGAATTACCAAAAGGGCTACAGGCTCGTACGACTCAATCTTATCCATCGTTGACCGATCGATGGTCATTGTATTATATGCTGAATCATTTTCCCAGGGAATATACGTACCGGCCTCTACCACCCGATTGTGAAATATTTTATAATCCTCGATTCCTGGGTATTGATGAATTAACGCCTGCCGGGCATAATAAGGCAAAGCCAGAAAGGCAACGGCAACTATTACGATAATAATCAACACCGTTTTTCTCAGTTTCGACATAAACAGGTATTTAGATAATCAGGTGCAATATAAACAAAAACAGCCCCAAAGTAAAGCTTTGAGGCTGAAAACAAAGAAATAATACTTGTTTATTTTTTATGTGCATCCATTACAGACACCATGATCATATTCACAATGTCGTTCACAGCGCTTCCCATCGTTAATATCTGTACCGGCTTTTTCATCCCGTTGAGCACAGGCCCGATAACTTCGTAATTAGTCAGTTCTTTGATGATTTTATGGGTTATATTCGCCGAAGTCAGGTTCGGGAAGATCAGCGTGTTGGCCGGCTTTCCTATTAGTTTTGAAAACGGGAAATTCTCTTTCAACAAATCAGCATCAAGGGCAGTGGAAGCTTGCATCTCACCATCTACAATTAGATCAGGATAATCACGATGCAAAATCTCAATTACCTGGCGTAGTTTGCTGGTAAATTCTCCCTTTACCGAACCGAAATTTGAATAAGACAGCAGGGCTACCCTGGGTTCAATTTTAAATCGTCTGACTTCTTCTACGGTTTGCAGGGTAATTTCTATCAATTCCTCAATTGACGGTTCTTTATTCACCGTACAGTCACTCAGAAAATAAGGACCTGTCTTTGTATTGACAATATACATACCGCTCACTACCTTCCATCCGCTCCGTCTTTCAATAATTTGCAAGGAAGGTCTGATTGAATCAGGATAGTTACGTGTCAATCCCGTGAGAACAGCATCAGCATAGCCAGATTCCACCAGCATCGGGCCAAAATAATTCCTGTGTTGCATGACATCCAGTGCCGAAGTCATTGTTATGCCGTCTCGTTGTTGTTTCTTAAACAGCATTTTGGCAAACTTCTGTCTTCTCTTTTTTTCTTCAGCGCTTTTATTATCAATAATTTCAACGCTATTCAGTTCAAGTTCGTACTTATTAATAATATCCTTTATCACTTCTTTATCGCCCAACAGAATCGGTATAGCTATTTTCTCGTTGATAACTATCTCAGCAGCTTTCAGCATTTTATAATCCTGTGCATCCGTAAGTACGATACGTTTTGGATTGCGCTTACAGGCTGCTTTCATCTGTCTCATTAACGGGTTACTTAAGCCAAGCCTTTTTCTCAATTCTTCTTTGTAAGTACTCCAGTTGTCAATTGTTTTTTGGGCAACGCCTGAATCAATAGCTGCTTTGGCAACTGCCGGCGCAACGATTTCAATCAGACGCGGGTCTGTTGGCTTAGGAATAATATAGTCTCGTCCGAAATTAAGGTTTTGTACTTTAAAAGCAATATTCACTTCTTCGGGAACCGGTTCTTTTGCCAGTTTGGCAAGTGCTTTCGATGCAGCCAGTTTCATTTCCTCATTAATCTCCGTAGCACGCACATCCAAAGCCCCGCGGAAAATGAACGGGAAACCTAATACATTATTGATTTGATTGGGGTAGTCGGAACGGCCTGTTGCCATAATAATATCATCCCTAATTTCCATAGCTACATCATACGCTATTTCAGGAGTAGGATTTGCTAATGCAAAAACGATGGGGTTTTTAGCCATGCTCAGCAACATTTTCTTTTTCAGTACACCGCCAACAGATAGGCCGAGAAACACATCAGCCCCCTTAATTGCTTCTTCCAGTGTATGCACGGGTTTATCCGTTACAAATTGTTTTTTGGTCTCGTTAAGATCAGTTCTGTCCTTATGCAGAACACCTCTGCTGTCAAGCATAATGATGTTTTCAGGTTTGGCACCCAAACGCATATACAATTGTGTACATGAAATAGAGGCCGCTCCTGCTCCGCTGACAACAATTTTAATGTCCTCTATCTTTTTACCTACTATTTCAAGGGCATTCAATAATCCGGCTGAGGTTATGATAGCGGTTCCATGCTGGTCATCATGCATGATCGGGATGTTCAACTCTTCCTTCAGGCGCCTTTCAATTTCAAAACACTCCGGCGCTTTGATATCTTCCAGGTTAATTCCTCCAAAGGTTGGTGAAATGGCCTTTACGGTTTCAATGAATTTGTCAATATCCGTCTCGTCAACTTCAATATCAAAAACATCTACATCGGCAAATATTTTAAAGAGCAGTCCTTTACCCTCCATTACGGGCTTGCCTGCCTCGGCGCCTATATTTCCAAGTCCGAGCACGGCGGTTCCGTTTGAAATAACAGCTACCAGATTTCCTTTAGCGGTATATTTATATACATCTTCAGGTGTTTTTTCAATAGCCAGGCATGGGTCTGCTAC
>DGOT01000232.1:7443-15846 GCA_002389465.1 Bacteroidales bacterium UBA4459
ATTTTCCCCGGACGCCCCAGTGCATGATAATTAAATGCGTCCTTTCTGAATAATTTATCCATATTTTCAGTAAATTTAAGGTTGAATAATAACGCGAAGTTACTATATAAACCTTACTGTATCGACACAGATCGAGCATGATTTATTAATTTATAAACAGTCTAAAATATGTGGCAACTAAGGCATAAAAAAAACCGCTTTCCTGTAACCGGAAAGCGGCGTATTTATTAACTTTTCTGTTAGAGATTTCCTGAAAAAAAATTTAGTTGATCATCACTTTCTCCACCTGACGTTTTTCACCACTTTGGATTATCAGATAATACATCCCGCTATTCAACCCGTCAATGTTGATATTTAATGTTTTATCCGATTTCTGCAATTGCTTTCGGTATACAATCTGCCCCATTTGATTGATTAGCTGAACGCGTGCATTCGGCGCTGCATCACTACCGAGTACTAAACGGAAGCGGCCGTTGTTAGGATTTGGCATTACCTGCACAGACAATTCATCTGTAGAATTTCCTACACCTACCGTACCTGTAACATTTATGAGTAATTCGTCAGAAAAGTCTCCTGCTCCGCACTCATTCTCCACGGCAACACTCAAAGCGGCTTCTC
The DNA here is from genome assembly GCA_002389465.1 of Bacteroidales bacterium UBA4459. Taxonomy (GTDB): domain Bacteria; phylum Bacteroidota; class Bacteroidia; order Bacteroidales; family F082; genus UBA4459. The sequence goes on from DGOT01000232.1 coordinate 8,062, forward strand.
CTTCAAATTCCATATCCCAGTAAACCAGCACGGTAGTTGATGTTCCCACTGTAAACCCGGCCTCTTCCGGTAACAATGCCCATTCGTAGAAATCAACTCCTTCTATTTCTTCTGTTGCATATTCGGTAACTACTACTTCATTCAGATTAACTGAAACAGGTCCGTCTGGCATTGCCGGACTTTGCGGAGGCGTATTGATTGTAAGCATCATCGTATCGCTTGCCGGATTGCCATCTACATCAACTAAACTGAGGCTGAGGAGAACTTCGCCACTTTGAATATCATCTTCCGACAAGGTGTATTGCGGATTCAGCGAATTCATATCGTCAAAGGTTCCTGTTCCTGAAGTTGACCAGAAAATAGTTTCATAATTTGTGGCTAAACCGGCACACTGAAAGTATTCAGCTCCGGAACACGCCTCCTGATCGGGGCCTGCAAAGACAGACGTGGCCATTTCAACAGGTAAAACAATGTAATCTACCCATGCACAATCACTGCCACTTGCCTGCGAATAATCTTTGGCATATACCCAACGGAATGTATGTTCGCCTTCCGTTACCGGGAATTTTTCCGCTGTCCAGCTATCACTACCGGACCACGATCCAACTTTGTCGCTGTCAATATAAAATTCGAGGAAATCATAATTTTGTTCCGAGGATACTTTTTTAAAGAAACTAATCGTGTCGTCTGACATCACTTCATAGGTTATGTAGAACTCTGAAGTTTGTTCGTCTCCAATCTCTCCGGACTTAACATCACAAATACCTTCAAACGGGCTATCCGCATTGATCCGCCAGTCAGCGTCTCCGTCAAAATGCCAATTGAACTTATTGAAATTTCCGGTTTCCCAGTCTTCCACCATCGTACCGATCTTGGAATAGTATATCTTCGATTTTTCATAGCCTCCCGAAGAAAGTTGGAACCACATGCCGCCAAAAACGCCCTCAGGTGCCGTTTCGCTTACCGACACTTCGTAGCTGGCATAAGCCGGAACTTGCGGGTTGAAGGTCGAAAAGACTGTATCAGCCGATAATATGGTAATAAACGGATTGAATGCCTGCAACGATGCTACAACATCCCCGATAGCAGCATGACCTCCGTTTTCAGATTCGATGATCAAAGTGGCTGTTTCTCCCGGATCAAGCTGTCCGTTACTGTTGCCTTCCGCACCGTCATCAACCGTGATCTCTCCAAGAACGAAGTCGGGGGCATTGGCAACTACACTGAAATTACACATCCAGGTAGAATCATTACTGTCCGTTAATCCCATATCAAACTCCAGGTTCATCTGATCAGGAATATTATTTACCAGGTGAATTAAGAAACCGTTCTCACGAGTAACAGTTTCGTCCACACCAACTGTTCCGTATGATTCCGTGTTGTCCAATATAGTAACGTACTCATTGGCAGTATTCAATATAGCCATTACATCGTCAGCATTTTCGGTACCTACATTTTCAACGGTAACTGATAAATACACATATTCATTATACTCAGATAAGTTATTTCCATTTCCTAACGAATCGTCATTTATCTGAAGTGCCGAATAAACAATATACGAACCGTTCGCCGGCATAACATCAATTGTACCCATGTATGGCCTGTAATTAAATGATGTTACAACCAGGTCAAGTGTGACAATATCCATCAGTTCATCAAATTCGATGGTTGCGGTACCATCTTCAATGAACGCACTGCCAATCAACTCTCCGTCCAAAGTAAGTGCGGCCAAACCATCATCGGCATTACAAGTTATCGTTAAAGTTGAAGTGCCCAGAAACAGTATGTTCGGATGAGTAACCGTCAGATCCATTGGCACAGCCGTACGTACCATAAGTGAAGGATCGCCGAATATAGTCCATGTATCGGTCATTTCGTCTCCCCCGCTGCCATAAGCATCATTCATTCCCATACAGCCGTTCATAGTGATTCCGCCAAAAGTTCTCTTGATATTATTTTCATCTGCTTCTGTGAGCACGTCAATCATCTCATCCTGACCCCTCATGGGAGGATTCCAGCTCTGGTTAATTGTTGACATGATGGTAGCTACAGCTCCTGTGGGTTCTCCACTATCTTCAGCCCTTAGCCATGCCTCGGCAAAGCAGGTACCGTTCACAAAATCGCCGTTAACACAGGCAACGGAAATGATAAATGGAAGTTTTCCGACGTTAGTAAGCTGGTTGACGTCAGAGCTGGAGAACCCGGAAGTCCCCCATGATTGTTGGCTTCCGTGCCCCGTATAATTAATAATAGTAGCTCCCTCATTAATACCCGCAGCCACATCAGAAGGACTGGGATTTCCACTTGCGTCATTACCACCTTGTGAGCCATCAAAATACTCATAGGCATAATCGTACGTAAACGGAATTAATTTATTGTCAGATATATTTCTTATATGCTGGTAATCGTATTCATTATCATCTCCGGGGCCCTGGCTGGATGCGATACCGATACAATGCGTGTACCAGTCGGTTTCGTCGGCCATCGGGATTTTTTCGTAATCAATAGTACGTTGTACCTGTGTTGTTACCTGATCTTCCGTTTGTGCTGAAAAACGACCTACAAATAAATCAGGGTAATGGTCGTTACCCACCACATACGAATAATCGACATCGGAATCGCCACTTGAATAGCTACTCGGTACCTGTTGGGCGTCGCCAACAAGCAAAACAAATGTGAGGCCGTTATCGTTGTAATAATCGGCAATATACTGTTTGATGGCAGCTGCATTTCCAATATCTGCCACATCCACTATTTCAACAGGTATGCCAGTCATTGTTTTCCATTCGATAAACGGTTCCATTTCATCCATAAAATCACCGTAACTGATGATGAGCATATTACCGTGTTCACCCACAGGGTCATACCTGTTTGAGGCGTTATAATTAAGGAACTGCCGTTGGTAAATCCTTTGGAACTCATCATTTACTTTTTCAGGGAATCCGGTTCTGTCAAATGTATTTACACTGGAAACACCTTCTTCCACCACCTCGATAGTCACATCGTAATAAACACGCAATACGCCTGTTACCGGATTATACCGGAATGGTTGAAAATGCAGGGCCTGGCCTCTTACGTCCCGGACAATATAGGGCTCGTTGACTACAGCCAACTCTCTGGGGTAAAATACATCTTTTGTGTATTGTGTCCCGAAAGTGTAAGGAACTGTTGACGGGTCAATATCACGCGTTAGGTTTCCTTTTGAAGGTGCTATCAGTACATCTGTAAATTCTACATATTTTGAAGAAACAACATGCACTTCCATATGTGCTTTATCAGGCACAACAAGTGAAGCTGAGAACACCGGAAGATCAGGAGCTCCCTCTGCAAGCGAAGAAATACCGTTTCCGAGTGAAATATGCCACGCATCACCGTGGTCCGTAGCAACCACCTCATTCCAGAACCCATTCAGTGTAAACTGAACGGAAGAATGTGTGATTTGCGAACTGATTAACGTGATATCAGCCCGTGCCGGCTGGTCCGATGTAACAGGTACCCAGTCCGATGCCTGCACATTCATAATAGCAAATACTGCAATTACAATAACAAATAATTTTTTCATAAGAAACTATGTTAGATTTTGTTTTATAAGTATCTAATTAATAAGCACTTTCTTCACCTGACGTTTTTCACCGTTGTCAAGAATCAGGTAATACATACCGCTATTTATTCCGTCCAAATGGAAGTTCAATACTTTATCAGATGCATGTATTTGCTTCTGATATACAAGCTGACCCTGGAGGTTCACCAGACGTACGCTTGAGTTTGGCTGAATGTTGTTTCCGATGATCAACTGGAATCTTCCCTTGTTCGGATTTGGAATAATCTGTAACAAATTGTCCGTTTCCTGATCATTTATGCCCACAGTGCCTGTCACGTCAATTACCAACTCTTCAGAATAATCACTAGCTCCACATTCATTATTGACCGCAACACTTAAAACGGCTTCGCCGTCAAACTCCATGTTCCAGAATACGTGTGCTGTATTTGATGTTCCGGATGTATATCCGGCTTCTTCGGGCATCAGCAACCATATATAGGAAAGTGCGCCTTCCACCTCCTCTGTCGTGTATTCACTCTCGGTGATTTCATTCAAATTAACACTTTCCGGTCCGGATGGTACCGTAGGTGGATCCAATGGTGCAACAATGCTGAGTGCCATAGTGTCGCTGGCAGGATATCCATCAACATCCACCAGGTTAAGGCTGAGGAAGATCAGTCCGTTTTCAACATCGCCGGATGACAATGTATAAACCGGTGTCATCGAATTGATGTCGTCAAAAGTACCCGTACCGGATGTTGCCCAAAAAAGTGTTTCGTAATTTGTTGCGGAACCATCGCATTGCAACGAACCGGTTTCGGAACAAACAATTTGATCAACTCCTGAAAATACAGTTGTAGCCATCATGGTCGGCAGCATGATGTAATCAATCCATGCACAGTCACTACCTCCTGTTGCCGAATAGTCTTTTGCATAAACCCAGCGGAATGTATGCTCGCCGGACGCTACCGCAAATTTTTCCATTGTCCACCCCTCGCTCGTTCCCGACCAGGAGCCTTTCTTTGTATTATCAATATAAAACTCAAGAAAATCGTAGCTTGCTTCAGATGATACTTTTTTGTAGAAACTTATTGTATCATCTGCCATTACAGTATAGGTAATATATAATTCCGATGTTTGGTCATTTCCAATAGCGCCTGTCTTGGCATCGCAAATACCTTCAAACGGGTTATCTGCATTGATTCTCCAGTCGGCGTCTCCGTCAAAATGCCAGTTAAATTTATCGAAGTTTCCGGTTTCCCAGTCTTCAACCAGTAAACCGATCTTGGCATAGTAACTTCTTTGGGCACTGTATCCTCCCGATGTAACATGATACCTCATTTCACCAAATACTCCTTCGGGAGTCGACTCGTCCACAGAAACATCATAACGGGCATACACTGAATTTTGCGCCTCAATACCGGCAAAGACAGTATCGTTCGACAAAACACTGATAAAAGGATTGTATGCCTGTATTACAGCCAGCACATCCGTAATGGGAGCGTGGCCTGTATTTTCTGTTTCAATAACCAGTGTAGCCATTTCGCCCGGGTCCAGTCGCCCGTTTCCGTTTCCGCTTTCTGCATCATCAACTGCTATATCTTTCAGCATGAAGGCAGGAGCGTTTGCCATAACTTTAAATTGACCGGTCCATGTTGAATCGTTGGCGTCGGTCATTTCCAGATCGAAAACAATTTCCAGCTGATCCGGAATATCTTCGGCCAAATGGATCAGGAAGCAGTTCTCGCGTGTCACTTCCTCGTCAACTTCTACTGTACCATAGGACTCCATACCATCAAGTATTTCAACATGGGAATCACTTGTTGTCAGGACAGCCGTTACGTCATTTGCCGGTTCCGTACCGAGATTTTTAATGGTAACCGACAAAAATACCATTTCGTCGTAATCCGCCTGGTTATTTCCGTTCCCTAACGAGTCATCATTTATTGTGTGCTGCATATATAAACAGTAGGCTCCTTCAGGGACAATCACCAATACATCCTCAAAATACGGCTGGAAGTCCTGAGCCGTAATTACCAACTCAACAGTCCCGGGGGTTGACAGCGCATCAAATTCCAGTGTTGCATCTCCGTTTTGATCTGCCAGAGCAACAGCAATATTCTCTCCACCCTCGTTTAATGCAATGTAGGCATAAGGTTCTGCTGTTACTTCAAATTCAGTCGCCCCTACCATAAGAACAGCTGTATGTTCCACATCCATTTCATCAGGTACACCATAATAGATCATCAGTGAAGGATCACCCATCAAATTGTATATATCCCAGTAATAGGTTTGCTGGCCCGAACCGCTTTCGGATACCGCCAGGTTCCCGGCATAAACAACCTGGTCCATGGTTGTACACCATTCATCAAATGTTTCACCATGGTCGTGGAATGCACGGTCATAGTTACCCAAACCTGTTTCCTCGTAAGGCGGCGGGTCTTCACTTACCGTACCATAACCAACGCCAAAATAATAATCCTCATCCCAATAGGTACTGTTAGAGCCTCCAATATAACCCAAAGCCCCTTTGTTTTCAGCCCTCACAATTTCTTCGGCAAAACAACTACCGGCAAATTCGCTTGTCGAGCAGCAGTTTCCGATCAGCAAACCATACTTATCCTGATTTTGCAAGTTCGGAATATCACTTATAGTAAAAGAAGGATCGGCCCAACCGTTAGGTGAACCATGCGCCGTGTAATTGGCAAAAGCAACACCGTTACTTATATCCTGTTTGATTTGGGCAGAACTGCCTCCGGATTCAGGATACAAATAAGTGTGTGATAAAATATCATGTTCTTCGTTAAAATAATTTATTGTTCCGTAATTAATCTGGCCGTTGCCCCAATCGTGCCCGTGGCCACTATCTGCACCGGCGATCATAACCACTTCTTCCAGGAACGAAGGATCGGGCATTGTATATTGTTCGTATTGTAGCGTTTTATCAATATACGGTTGTAATTGTGCTGCATTCTGAGCAGAAAACCTTCCGTAAAATACTTCAGGGAACAAATCGCCTGAATATTCAAAATAGAGACGGTCGGTTTCACCGTTACCATTTTCATATGCCGGTATCTCGCCTACGTCGCCAACAAACAGGGCAAATGAAGGAGCCGGGTCTTCGGGCGTGCCGTTATCGTACAGATCCTGCAGAAAAGCTTTTATCTCCTCTTTTGTCGTACCGATGACATCCGTATATGCTTCAACAACGATAAATCCTTTTCTTCTTTTCCATTCGATAAGCGGTTGTAGCTGATCTTCGAACTGAGGATCGGAAACAATGACATACTTAATGGGGTATCTTGTAAAATTATCTCCCCTGTCTGCCGGAGCACTGTAATTTTCCAGCGAACTGAGGAGGCTGCTGAAATAAGGTGAATAATACTTTTCTTTCTGAGCTTGTGTCTGTGCCAGGTCAGCCCCTTCAAAATCAATTTCAAATTCCAGGTTCTCATAAACCCGGATTGTATTTTTAACAGGGTTGTAAAATACGGGTGCTATATTTACTCTTGCTATCCTGGTTCCGCGCATAATGCCCAGTATATCAACCGTAACCAGTTCCTGCTTGATAAATGCGTCTGTTGCATATACCTCTGCATTGTATACAAACTCCGGAGCATCGCCACATTTTGGAACAGAATACTGTAAAGGCATAACCGGTTCTGAAATACCGTAATCAGCCAGTTTATATTCGGCTACCTCATAATTGACAATGCGCACCGAAGGAACCGCTCCGTAAGGAATTTCTATCAGTTTTCTCCGCACAGGCATTTCAGGATTGCCATATACCGTACTTTTTGTATACGCAGGAACGACCAGTTTTACATAGTCTTTTCCTTCGAGGTTTATAAAATCTGAATTGATCAGGCCGACTTCATTCAGCAGCGTCAGATGTAGTTCGCTTTTTGATAAAAGTTGTAATTCACTTCTGCTGTCCTGGTTTGTTTTTATAGTATTGTCGGCATGCATATGGTATGACAACAAACTAAAAACAAGAAGAAGCAACGGAATTTTAAAAAGAAAAGTAGATTTTTTCATTTGGTTTTTTTTAAAATACGGTGCAAAGATACTATTGATTTCGATTGATATTCAAGATTTTTAATATAAGGATCCGCAAGGTGCCATCCTATCCCTTTTTATTGAACTACCCATTAGTATATAAGAAACATGAAATAGGAAAAAGGTTGCTCGCCGGATGTGACTTTATGTAACTATTTCCGATCAATACTGTCCTAAATAAATAT
>DGOT01000201.1:0-21260 GCA_002389465.1 Bacteroidales bacterium UBA4459
AAACGGAAACCCTGAACCTGAAAGCGGGGGCCATTCTTCTAGCTACGGGTTTCGATCCATACGAACCACCGGCAGGGGAATTTGGTTACGGCGAAATTGACAATGTGGTCACTTTTCCGCAGTTCAAAAGAATCGTCCACTACTGTGATGACAAGCTGATTTATAAAGGAAAAGAAGTCAAAAATATTGCCTACATCTATTGCGTAGGCAGTCGGCAACTCGATGGTGAAAACAAATATTGCTCGCGCTACTGCTGTTCTTCAACCATTCACACCGCCATCACCGTAAAGAAAAAATACAAGCACATCCATAATTTCCATTTTAACAGGGGTATACGAACTTACGGTAAAGCCGAAGTGTGGTACGACGAATCGTCGCGATTGGGTGATATTTACCTGCAATCATTTGAACACGATCCGCCGGTCATCGAAAAAAAAGGCAAGGACACCGTTGTCAGAATTAAAGATATACTGACTACCGATAAGGAGTTGGAAGTGGTGGCCGACCTTGTAGTACTCGTTACCGGCATGGTGCCACGTAAAGACAATGCAATTGGCAACCTGTTAAAAGTTCCGAAAGGCAGGGACAAATTCTTCAATGAAATTCATATGAAACTGCGACCGGTAGAAACCGTCATCGACGGGGTGAACATTGCCGGGGCAAGCCAGGGGCCGAAAAATATTATGGAATCCATGAACTCGGCACTGGCGGCAGCGGCCAAATCTTTCTCACTTGTAGATGCGGGCGAACTGGCGCTAGAACCCACTGTTGCAAAAGTTGACAAGAAAGCCTGTGAATGGTGTGGAAAATGCGATGAGGCCTGTCCGTACAGTGCATTTGAAAAAGTTGAATTCAACGGTAAAACCATTGCCGCGGTCAATTCAGCAGTTTGTAAGGGATGCGGCATGTGCTTGCCGGTATGCCCGGTCAATGCCCTCGATCTTATCGGCCTGACCGATGTAGATGTGGAAAGCATGATTGACGCTTTAGTACCTCAAGTTTAAAATAAATGACCATGGAAATTGAGAAAGGGAAAACAGCAAAATACCTCAAAGAGAAACGTCCTGTTCCCAAAGAGGTGACCGAACAGTTAAAACAGTTTACCCGGGCAAAAAAGCAAATGCTCAATGCCTTAAAGGAAGGGGAGAAAACTGTTCCGCAACTGGCTGAAGCATTGCAACTTTCAAAAGATGAAGTAATGTTTCAATTAATGAGCTTGCTGAAATACGGTTTTGTAGAAACCGGTGAAATAGACGATATGGATGAATATTTTTCCTATAAAATAAAAAAGTAATGGCAAGAATTAATCCTGAATTCACGGATGAGTTGAAGAAATTTGGGGCATTCGACCCCAATGCCTGCTACAATTGTGGCAATTGCACAGCGGTGTGCACTTTGTCGGATGAGGACAATTCCTTCCCGCGAAAAATGGTACGCTACAGTGTTTTGGGTTTGGAAAGTGAAATTAAAGCCTCACTTGATCCCTGGCTCTGTTACTACTGTGGCGAATGCAGTGTGACCTGCCCTCGTGAGGCCGATCCCGGCGAATTAATGATGTCGCTCCGCCGCTGGCTGACGGCCAAATATGACTGGACAGGATTATCAGGATTGCTCTACAAATCTGTTGCAGCTTCGCTTACCGCTTTTATCCTATTGGCTGCTCTTGTGCTGTGGTTTGGCGCTTACGAGCAATTCAACCTGGATGCCATCATGCACTTCGGATATTATTTTGAAATGCTGGCCATCAGCACCGTTTTTCTCCTGATCCTGCTGCCCAATATTATCCACATGTGGTGGCTTACTTTGTACAAACCCGGAATTAAAGCACCACTACCTAATTATTTTAAGGCAATTGGAGAACTCCTTGTTCACATGTTTACACAAAAACGTACCCTCGGTTGCGATGATAACCAGACACGGTGGTTCGAGCATTTTATCCTTGTTTTGGGTTATCTGAGTTTGTTATTTACCACCGTTTTCCTGAATTGGTTCGAAACGCAATACCTGTTCATTATTATTTTGGGATACATCGAAAGTGCCGTCATTTTCGTGGTCACCTTCGACTTTGTGAGACGACGGATTCAAAAAGAGGCGGAAATCAATAAACATTCGCAGCCCAGCGACTGGCTGTTTGTCATCTGGTTATTCCTGATGGGATTGACAGCATTTATCGTGCGCTTATTTATTGATTTGGACATCCTCGAAAATAATGTGTGGATGTATCTGGTACACCTGATTATTCTTGTGCAATGGGCCTTGATTATTGTCCCTTTCGGAAAATGGACACACTTTTTGTACCGATCTTTTGCCATGTATTTTGAGCGTATTATCAGTTTGGAAACTGCCGAAAACAAAAAGTAACCGAATGTTGTAAATCCAATGCAGGCAGGAATATTTCGTTCCGTATCCCTTTGTCTCTATTTCCCAAGTTTGAGTATTCGAAAAGCTCCACGAACAACAGCTACAAACACAAGCGCGCCAATAATCAAATCGGGATATTTTGAATGGGTTAGAAAGACCAGAATGCCTGCAAGAATTACCCCCGAATTAATAATGACATCGTTGGAAGTGAAAATCATGCTAGCCTTCATGTGGGCTTCATTGCTTTTTGACTTTTGCAGAAGGTAGAGGCAAACCGCATTGGCGATTAGTGCCAGCACGGAAACAATGATCATTGTCTTGAAATCGGGTGCGGCTTCAAAGCCGATAAACCGCCGAACAACCTCCATTAATCCGAGAAGAGCCAGTAGCATCTGGAAGTATCCGCTCATAGTGGCAACTTCCTTCTTCCGGTTGACAGCAGCACCGACAGCCCACAAACTCAGCCCATACACCAAGGCATCTGCCAACATGTCCAGCGAATCGGCCACAAGGCCCATAGAGCGCGACAGAAAACCCGTAGTCATTTCGATAACAAAGAAGCCGAAGTTGATAATCAGGACCGTCCACAAAAGTTTTGCCTGCCCCTTTTCCGTACCTTCCGTTATCATGGTGTCATCTATAAGGACGGTTTTTTCGCGGCTTGAACCCAGATTAAGTTCTCCAAGAAGTTTCTCTATTTCTGTATCGTTACCGGCGTGGACAATGACCAGCTTCCGGTGTTCAATATCAAATTCGAGCTTTTTGATTGCAGAGAGTCCGCCCAGTTTCATTCTGATAAGCGCTTCCTCCGATGGGCAGTCCATTTTGTTGATGTAATAAATGGTTTTTTTCATGAAGACAAAAAAAGTAATACAAACAATGACGATCCTGGTTTGGAATCCTTACTATAATTTTTAAATATTATTAAGTAGCCGGATTATCAAATCACAACTCACAGCCTGCTTTTTGAGTAGGGTGTAATGTTCTGCAGGGCGAAGTCTTTGTCAAGGTATTTAAAATACCCGGCAATAGCGATCATGGCAGCATTGTCGGTGCTGTATTGCAGTTTAGGAACATACACCTTACTTTCAGTTTCCGATGCTAATTGCTGCATGGCTTTGCGTAAGCCTGAGTTAGCCGAAACACCACCAGCAATAGCCACCTCATGAATGCCTGTTTCTTCGATGGCTTTTTTCAGTTTCTTTATCAGTATATGAATGATGGTGCGTTGTAATGACGCGGAAAGGTCAGCTTTGTTTTTTTCGATGAACGCTTCGTCCTCTTTGAGCCTGTCGCGCAGGAAATATAAAAACGAAGTTTTCAAACCGCTGAAACTGTAATCCAATCCTTTGATACGTGGCTCGGGAAATGAGAAAGCATCCGGATTACCCACTTCAGCCAGTTTGTCAATTTGCGGTCCTCCCGGGTAAGGAAGCCCCATTATTTTAGCGGCTTTGTCGAATGCTTCTCCGGCAGCGTCGTCAATGGTTGTTCCGATCACGTGCATGTCCGAAGGAGAGTTTACTCTAACGATCTGCGTATGTCCTCCCGAAACAGTAAGGCATAAGAAAGGAAATCCGGGATGTCCTGCTGTGTCATAGTCCTCAATAAAATGCGACAGGATGTGTGCTTTCAGGTGATCCACTTCAATAATGGGAATACCAAGTCCCATAGCAAACGACTTGGCAAAAGAAGTGCCTACCAGCAACGATCCCAGTAAGCCTGGGCCCCTTGTAAAGGCGATCGCATTCAACTGATTTTTGGTTATCTTTGCTTTGCTAAGTGCTACGTCAACAACAGGTACAATGTTTTGCTGGTGTGCCCTTGAAGCAAGTTCAGGGACAACGCCTCCGTATGTTTTATGTATGTCTTGGTTGGCTATAACATTAGACAGGATACGGGTGTCGTGCAACACGGCCGCCGAGGTGTCGTCACAGGATGATTCAATGCCTAAAATATATATACTCATTTGAAACAGAAACAGGTTCGCAAAAATAACATAAAAAAGCTATTCAGGTGGCTGCTGAATATTGTACTGGTATTCATTGCAATACCTTTCGTGCTTACTTTTATGTTTCGCGACCCGATGGTCCAGTCGTTATCGGCACGTATGCTTACCAAATGGCTGAGTGAGAAAACAGGTTACCACATCGAATTGGAAAAAGTTCGGCTGACAGCTTTTAGGGGCTTATCATTCGAAGGACTCAAAATTAATGACCACCATGGTGAAGCTATGTTGCATGTGGACCGGCTGAATGCACAACCTGCATTCTCCGACTGGAACCTGTTATTTCTGAAGTTTAAAAGCATTGATATTGAAGGTGCTTTTTTTCGCTACGCCCGCTACAAGAACGAAGACGACTATAACTTGATGATCTTCCTGAATAAGTATCTGGGTAGCAGCTCAGCAGATCAGTCAAAGAAATCTGGAGATTTTCACCTGAATACGGGTGAACTGGTGCTTGCCAACTCAAAATTTCACCTTTACGATGAGCACAGCCATTACGCTAACGTAATTGGGGTGGATTATGCCGACATGCTCATTGACAGTATCTATCTGTACAGCCATGATTTTAACCTGATCAATGATTCGCTGCATTTGCAGATCGACAGCCTGTTTGCCCACGAGAAAAGCGGCTTTACGATTGACAGAATGAGTACAGGCTTCGGTATAAGCTCAACAAACCTGCAGGCACATAATTTATTACTCGACAGCCATAATTCGCACCTTGATCTTGACCTTGATTTTTATTACAGCGGTTACAACGACTACAGAGACTTTATTGATTCGGTAGTAATGACAGGAGATATCAGACTATCCACTTTAGATTTGTCCGCAGTTGGTTATTTTGCTGACATTATGTTTCAGATGCCTAATGTTACTGGTATCTCTGGCTATGTTTCAGGTCCGGTTTCTTTTATGAAGGGTGACCATTTGCGGATTAAATACGGACGTACTACACGGTTCTATGGGAATGCCCTGATTAAAGGGTTGCCCGATTTTTTTACTTCCTACATGGAAGCGGAAATCTTTGAGCTGACGACTTCTGCGTGTGATCTGAAATCATTCACTCTGCCAGATGCAGAACACAAACATATTGATTTGTCAGATTTGGTATCATGCGATGAATTGTTTAAGGCTCAGGGGTCATTCAAAGGATATTATGAGGATTTTACAACAAAGCTGAACCTTCAGTCTGACGAAGGAGTGCTGAATGCGGACGTTACGTATAGGAAAAGTGAGGACCAGACAATTGATGTAAAAGCCCGACTGGATGGCGAACAGTTCGACATGGGCGAATTGTTAAACGTACAGGATGTCTTCGGCAATGTCTCTCTGGACATAAAGATAGATGCATACGGTAGAGACCTTAGCGACATGAAGATCGATGTGGATGGTTACCTCAGCTCCATCGACTTTTTTGGGTATTCCTACAAGCGCATTGCTGTAAATGGATGGTACCAAAGTGACAGCATTAAAAGCACTTTGCGCGTGGGAGATAAGAGCCTGATGATGGGAGCTGATGTGGCTTTAAACCTGAAGCGGGGCCCGATACTGAAAGCCCACACGAACATTAAGTATGCCGATCCCGGAAAGCTTCATCTAATCAGTGATCAGAACTTCAGAATAACAACCGTTGCCGATCTTCTGATGAAGGGTTTTAACCCGGACAGTATGTCGGGAAGGTTAACATTAGCCGGCACGGTTTTGTATTTTGATGACCTGAAATACACTCTGCAGCATGCCGAGCTGTTAAAAAGCCACGACGACAAGGATGTAATCGAAATACATTCGGATTATGCGGATGCCAAAATGGAAGGGAAATTCAACATTACAGAAACCGGAGATCTTCTTGCCGGGCTGTTTGATCATTACTACCATATTACAAACTACGCAAACGACAGCATGCTGCGACGGCGGCAAAATATGGCAATAAATGTAGAAATTAAGGATGGTATTTTAATTGAAGAACAATTAGTTCCGGGTCTTTATCTGTCGCCGGGTACAAACCTGCAGGCACAAATTGATTACGGCAGTAATGACCTGGCCGTTACTATGAATTCGGAACTGATCGAATATGTGGGTAATTCGTTGAACCGGAACAATTTCGTGGTGGAAACGAATAAAAATATATTGAATTATACGTATTCGGCTGACAGAATTGTATTAAAAGACAGCACATCGGAAGATAAAACGGTATTTGGAATTGATAATTTTGTTTTGAAGGGTCTGTCGGGAAATGACCGTGTCACGTTCGGATTAAACTGGGATAATAAGGATTCGATGCTGCTGAACAGGGCAATGATTGAAGGATATATGAAGTATGATACAGGTGTATCGGTTCTTCGGATGAATAATTCAGAGGTTTATATAAACGACACCTTATGGCATATCAAGGATGGTAACGCTGTTATAATAGACAGCGCATCTACCCGCTTTGAAGATTTGGTAATTTACGGAGGGCAGTCGGCCATGAGTTTGACCGGCGAATTACCGCAATCCGATAACGACACCCTGCATGTTGGCTTTAACAATTGGAATTTATCTCATTTCGATATTGTTACAAAGATGTTCGGATTTGATTTAAATGGAAAAATAAACGGTAATGTTGAGGTTACACGAGCATTCACGAATCTGACTTTTGAAACGGATCTTAAGATTGATAATTTTTATTTTAACAGGCAGTATATGGGTGCGGCTACCCTGCAAAGTAAATGGAATAATGCAAGCAAATCCATCTTTATCGATTCTGATATTGTCAGAGAAGGTTCGTCCGGCCAGGGACGTGTTTTTTCGGCTATTGGCTATTATTATCCTTTTAGGGAGGAGGGAAATTTTGACCTGAAGATTGATTTCAACAGGCTAAAAATAAAAACTATAGAGCCCTTCTTTATTGAATATGTCTCGAACATCGAAGGGGTGGCGTCGGGTAATTTTAAACTTACCGGAACTCCTGAGAATCCTCAGCTTGTTGGTATGGTTGACATGAAACGGGCAGCGATGGTGGTCAATTATCTGAACACAAAATATTCATTTTCGAATGCGGTGATCTTTGAACCCGACAGAATAAATTTCAACAAACTGATTATCTATGATACACTGGGTAATCATGCCAATATCAAAGGGTACCTGACACATAACCATTTTAAAAACTCCGTTTTTGATGTTCGTTTGTCAACAGACAAGTTCTTGTTCTTTAATACAACAAAAAGAATGAATGACTTGTATTACGGCACTGCCATTACATCGGGAGATCTGCTGTTAACCGGAGACGTCAATAATCTGAAACTGGAGATGCAGGTGTCCACGCTCAATGGAACCAAAGTAAACCTGCCGCTGGATTATGTTGTAGAAATCTCAGATAAAGATTATATTGTTTTTATTCATCCAAGAGACACATTGGATGCTGCACTTAATAAGGAAGAAGAAATACAATTCGGGCAAGCAGAAGAAGAGAAACAACTGAGTTACGATATTAATTTGAAAATGGATATTAATCCTAAAGCCAGTGTAGCAATATTTGTACCCAACGACCTGGGTAAAATCGAATCACGGGGAAGGGGTGTTCTGAGTACGAATTTCAATTCGGACGGAGATTTTTATATATCCGGAGACTATACGGTAGATAATGGGCTGTTTAACCTGAGAATTGCCAATCTGGTGAACAAACGGTTCGAACTGGTTAAAGGCGGCCGGATCTCCTGGTCAGGAGATCCATATCTGGCCAACCTGAACATTAAGGGGGTTTATCGTCTGAAAACAAATATTTCCAGCCTCGGTATAATGATCGACTCCACATCCGATTATAAAAACAAAGTGGAAGTGGAATGTTATGTTGTGCTGACCAACCAGCTGAATAATCCGAACATGCGTTTTGAACTGAGGATGCCCGACCTTGATCCCGACTTGCAGCGGGCTGTTTTTGCCGAGATTGATACAACCAACCCGGCCATGCTTAACCAGCAAGTAATGTCACTACTGGTTCTTGGCTCGTTCAGTGCAAGCAATGCCTCAAACATTACGTTGAGTTCTTCTTATTATACGGTAATTACCAACCAGTTAAGTAAAATGTTGTCGCGTATCAGCGATGATTTCGACATAGGTATCAACTATAAGCCTGGCGACCAGATATCGCAGGAAGAGTTTGAATTTGCCTTGTCTACACAACTGTTTGACGACAGGCTTGCCATCTCCGGCAATGTCGGGATGACATACGACAGGGTGGAACGAAATGCAAGTAATATAGTGGGAGATGTTGATATTAGCTACAAATTGACCGAAGACGGCAGATGGGTACTGAAGGTTTACAACCACTCCAACGTCAACTCGTGGTATAATTACAGTAATTATGATAAATTGTCGCCATATACCCAGGGCGTGGGCGTTGGCTACACAAAAGAATTTAACAACCTCGCTGAGCTTCTTACACGTACAAAGACAAGAAAAAAAGATAAGGTAAATGCAGAAGCAGTAAAAAATAAAGAAGATGAGAACTTGTGAACCAGAATACTGCATGGGTAGGGTATTGATAATAGTTGTTATACTAATAATGCTTATCCTGCCTGCCGGACTGAAATCACAGATAATTGTCGAAAGTTCCGACATGCCTTCTCCCGGTGATACTGTCCGTTTAAGTACGGGATTAAACACCGGTTTTATTGACTATGTGCAAACAGGAGAGGACTTTTTATGGGACTTCTCGCAGCTAGTGCCTGTAGTACAAACCGTGGATACTTTTGTGACTCCGTCAGAAACACCCTTCTTTTACCAGATATTCTTTGTGTTGTATTCAAATCTCGCCAATCGCTTTATGCGCGATATTCCTATTCCCGACTTCGAATTATCGAATATTTATTACTTCTACAAAAATGATAATGCCCGATTCAGTAACATCGGCTATGCAGCGTCCATTAATGGGATTCCCTTACCTGTGAGGTTCGACAATCCTGATGTGGTGTACAGGTTTCCACTGCAATATTCCGACAGGGATTCATCTTCTTCGCGTGTTGAATACGATATTCCTAATATGGGGTATCTGCTGGTGGACAGAACACGAAGAAATGTAGTGGACGGTTGGGGTACACTTATTACTCCATTTGGTACGTTTGAAGTATTAAGGGTAAAATCTGAAGTACACGAATTCGATAGCCTTTACATCGACTCGATACAAATGGGCGTGCCGATTGATCGGAATTTTATCGAGTATAAATGGCTGGCCAAAGGACAAAAAGAACCTCTTTTACAAATCACATCCGATATAGTAGGAGGCCTGTTTGTTGTGTACAGAGACTCGTTGCGTATGGGTCTGGATGCTGTGAATGAAAATCCGGTTAACGGAAACACAATGGCTATTTATCCAAATCCGGCAGCTTCCATGCTGTTTGTAGAGTTTGACATGCTTAAACCTGTCAATGTCGAATTATCAGTGTACGATATAACTGGAAAGAAGCTGTATGGTAAACAATTAGCGGGAATAAGGAAAGGCGTCAACAGAAAAACACTGAACTTGGGCAGTTTGAACCTGGCGGATGGAATGTATCTGATGAAATTGAAAGCAGGCTCACAGATTGTAACAAAAAAACTAATGATAAAAAATTAATTAGCCCGTAATTATAAAGCTATGACGTTGGTTGTATATAAATCTTCTGCCGGTTCGGGTAAAACAACTACTCTGGTCAAGGAGTATCTGAAGCTTACGCTGGGCAGCCCCTGGCAATTCAGAAATGTACTGGCCATCACGTTTACCAATAAAGCTGCCAACGAGATGAAGGAACGTGTGCTCAGCTCACTCAGGCTGATGGCGGAAGGTAAAACAGACAAAAAAGAAGAGCTGAAAGAGTTAAAAAATGAGCTGGGTGTTTCTGAAGAAGAGTTGCAGAAGAAAGCCAACAAACTCTTATCGGCAATTATATACGATTACGATGAATTTGCTGTAAGTACCATTGACTCATTTGTACACGGTATCATTAAAACTTTTGCCACCGATATTAAACTTCCTCAGAATTTTGAAGTTGTCCTTGACAAGGATGACATCATTCCTGAAATTATTCAGGATATGTATGATAAAGTAGGGATAGACAAGGATGTAACGAATATTCTGGTCAACTTTGTTATAGCTAATTACGAGGAAGAAAAAGGGCACGATCCTACAAACCAGATTTACGGTTTTATCGAAAAACAGATGGAGGAGGAAGGCTTTCATTACATAAGGAAGTTGTTGCATTTGAGCCTGTCCGATTTTCACAGAATTATCAGCCGACTGGAGAAAGCTTATTTCACCTTAAAAGAAGAAATTAAAAAAGCAGCTAACGAGGCGATTGAAATCTTTCAGGCAGCCGGTGTGGCGCAGGAGTGGGTTTATTACGGGGAAAGAGGCCTGTATGGTTATTTTTCAAAGACCAGCATACTGAAGCAAAATAAGGATATCCTGCCGAACTCACATGTAACGACTACTATTGAGGAGGGTAAATGGCACAGCGGAAAATGCCCTCCTGACCAGAAGCCTGTAATAGATAGAATCAAAGAAGAATTAGTTTCAAAATACGAAACGATACAGGCATTATCACGCAGGTATTTAACGTACGGACTGCTGCACCGTAAAATTTATGATGTTGCTCTAATTAAGGAAATCCGTCAGTTATTTGATGATTATACGGCCGACAGCCAGAAGGTGCACATTTCAGAATTTAACAAAAAGATAAGTGAAACGATTGCCGGACAGCCTGTGCCGTTTATTTATGAACGGCTGGGGCGTAAATTCACACATTTCCTGATCGATGAGTTTCAGGACACATCCATCCTGCAATGGCAGAACTTTCTTCCTTTGATCGAAGAGTCACTGGCATACGGACGTTTCAATATGCTGGTAGGTGATGCCAAACAAGCTATTTACCGTTTCCGTAACGGTGAAGTTGAACTGTTTGCCAATTTGCCAAAATTATATCCCGAAGCTGTATTTCCCAGCGAAAAAGCAGCCGAGCAGCTACTGAAAAGTCAGTATAAAGAAATTGTTCTGGAACGGAACTACAGGTCGCATAGGGAGATCGTTGCCTTTAACAATCGTTTCTTCGAAGCTGTTAAAAGGGGGATGAGCGAAAAAATCAACAAAGTGTATAACCGGCATACGCAACTGCTGCCGGAAGAGGATGATAGAAACGGGGGATATGTCAGGATTGATCTATTGGAGGCCGAAAATACTGCAGCATATAGGGAAAGAAGATTGCAAAAGATACTTGCCTATGTGCAGCAACTTCAGAGCAAAGGTTACCGTAACAAAGACATCTGCGTGTTGACGAATCAGAACAAATACGCAGTTGAGATAGCTTCATTTTTAATAGCGAACGGATATGCTATTGTGTCCAGCGAGTCGCTTCTGCTCAAAAATGCACCGGAAGTGAGGATGATTATTGCCTTCCTTAAATTGTTGTTGCAACAGGACGATAAAGTACAGTTGGCAGCGTTTATCCGTGATCTGTTGCTGGTCAAGCCAGAATTAGGCCCCTTCCATGATATTTACGCGCGTTCATTACTTTCGATGGCAGCAGGCATGGAGTCTTTACTGCAGGATCTTGGATATAACAGCATGAAAGCGAATGAGATGAATGGCATGTCGATATACGAACTCGTCGAATATGCAATCGAGGGTTTTTTCGGCTCGCGTAACAACAGCATCTTTGTGCATTATTTTCTCGATTTTGTACTGGAAAACCAGGGTGTCGGGGATGGGTCGTCAGGTGCTTTCCTCGATTATTGGGATAAAAAAAACGAAAAGACTTTTATCACCATTCCTGAAGGAAAGGATGCCATCCGTGTTATGACCATCCATAAAGCAAAAGGTCTGAAATTTGAGTCGGTTATTGTCGATTTCACTCCGCTGAGTAAGAAATTATCTAAAAAGGAATACTGGACTGATCTGGATCTGGCGGAGTTAGAGGAGTTGAAGGTTGGGATGTATCCTGTTACAGAGGAGTTGAAAGAGATAGGGGAGGGAGATGTTTACGATGAGGAGTTGGATAAAACAGAGTTGGATATGCTGAATATGGTCTATGTGGCTTTTACAAGGCCGGTCAGTGCTTTGTATATTGTTAGCCATAAAAAAGAGAAGAAACAAAATAAATTTACGGCTTATATCGAAACATTCCTGCTGTCTGAGGACTCTTCGTTTGATAATGAAACCTATGAATGGGGGCAGTTGGAAGAGTTGAAAGCGGGAAAGAAGGATGATCAGTCCGGTGTGGAAGAACTGAAAGATATGCGCTCCTCATCATGGAAAAATCTGATTACCATGGCTTCTGTAGATGATGTGTCGTGGGATCGAATAAATGTGAAACAAGCCAGAACGTATGGTAACCTGGTGCACAAAATGCTCTCTGAAATTAGATATGCCGATGATGTTTCTCCGGTAGTTGCGAAGTATTTATTATTGGGTTTGCTGGATGATGCTGAAGCTGATGATTTGAAGTTAAAACTGGAAAAGTTGGTCCGGCATAAAGAACTGCAGACTTATTTTGCAGATGGGCTAAAGGTGAAAAATGAATCGGAACTTATTAAAAAGAATGCTGTTGGCAAGTCTTTTCAACGCCCTGACAGAGTAGTCGTTACCGAAAACGGACTAGTGCTTATAGATTACAAAACAGGCGTTAGGGAGAATGAGCACAGACGGCAGATCACCGAATATGCTGAAATGTTTGACAAGTTGGGTTTCAAGAACATAAAGAAGTTGCTGGTGTACATCAGCGACGATATTGAGGTAATTACTGTGTGAAATCTTAATAAAACCTAAAAAATAGATAAAAACTGATAATTCTTTCGATCTTTATCCATCTGAATGCTAAATCTGATGAGGTAAGCCAGACAATTCCAAAATCAAAAATTTGAAATATTAAATCAACGATTTATTCATTAAAAGAAAATAGAATGAAAAAGTTTCTTGCTGTTTTTACGATTGCAATTTTATGGGCAACCTTGTCAATAGCACAGGAGGATGTGCGCCTGCTCAGGTTCCCTGCCATTCATGGCGACAAGGTTGTTTTTACTTATGCCGGCGACCTGTTTGAAGTTCCGCTACAAGGTGGCGTAGCGCGTAAATTAACTAGTTACGAAGATGGATATGAGATGTTTGCCCGGTTTTCGCCTGATGGCAAAAATATAGCTTTTACGGCACAGTATGATGGTAACACCGAAGTCTATCTAATCACTGCCGATGGGGGCGTACCTCAACGCCTAACCTATACAGCAACCCTGGGGAGAGATGATGTGTCGGACAGGATGGGTCCCAACAATATTGTAATGACCTGGTCAGATAATAACAACATCGTGTACAGGTCGCGTAAACAGTCGTTCAACTCATTTAAAGGACAACTGTTCAAAGTGCCGCGTGAAGGGGGTTTGTCAGAGGAGTTTCCGCTTCCTGCAGGCAGCTGGTGTTCTTATTCGCCCGATGGCAAAAGAATGGCTTATAACCGGGTATTCCGCGAGTTCAGAACATGGAAGTATTACAAAGGCGGTATGGCCGATGATGTGTGGATCTATGATTTCGAGAGTAAAGAAACCATAAACATTACGAACAACGACAACCAAAACATCTACCCGATGTGGATAGGCGATAAGATTTATTTCCTGTCGGACAGAGACCGCACGATGAATCTGTTTGTGTACGACCTGAACACAAAAGAAACCTCTAAACTAACCGACTATACAGTCTACGATATCAAATTCCCTTCCTTGGGCGATCATTCCATTATTTATGAAAACGGAGGCTATTTGTATAATTATGAACTAGCTACGGGAGAAATTTCCAAAGTGCCTGTCACCATGAGCAACGATCTTATCACGGGAAGAAATGAACTAAAAGATGCCAGTAAGTTTATCAGTTCGTGGGCTATTTCACCTGATGGCAAAAGAGTAGTTTTTGGCGCACGTGGCGATGTGTTTACTGTGCCAGCCAAATCCGGCATTACACGAAATCTTACACAATCTTCCGGTGTGCATGACCGCAACGTAGAATGGTCACCTGATGGTAAGTACATCTCATATATAAGCGATAGAACAGGTGAAGACGAGGTTTATATTCAAAACCAAAATGGATTGGAGGAAGCCATTCAACTAACATTTAATTCAGACACGTACAAATACAACCCCATCTGGTCGCCTGATAGCAAATACCTCCTATGGGGTGATAAAATGGCCAGGCTTAACTTGCTGGATATTGCGTCTAAAAAGGTTAAGGTTATTTACGAAGCTGATGCTTGGGAAATTCGGGATTATTCGTGGTCGCCTGACAGCCGGTGGGTGGCATTCACCGAGCCGTTCAATAATTCAGTCAATAAAATAAAGATATATAGTCTGGAGGAAGGTAGTATTCATCAGGTGACTGATGACTGGTACAATGCAGGCGGGGCTGTTTTCGGTACGGAAGGAGAATATTTATTCTTCACTTCTTCTCGTGATTTTAACCCAATCTACAGCTGGACTGAATGGAATCATGCATATCAGGATATGGACGGACTCTATTTTGTGACTCTGCAAAAAGATACACCTTCGCCTTTTGAGCCAGAAAATGACGAGGTGGCTGTAAAAGAAGAAAAACCACAGAATGGTGATCAGAAGGAGAATAAAAAAGAGGCTGAAGGTGAAAGTGATAAGAACATCTCTATTGATTTTGACGGGATAACCGGCCGTGTAGTGAAGATACCCGGGAAGCCCGGCAGCTATTGGAGTGTAAACCCCGTAGAAAACACGGTATATTACGTATACGGTTCTTCCAAGGCGGATGGTCCACAGTTAAAGATGTATGACCTGAAGAAAAAGAAGGAAACGGAATTGGGCAAAACCGGTTCATTCATCATATCCGAAAATAAGAAGAAAATGCTGGTAAGTGTGAACGGAAAAAGAGCTGTGATCGATCTGCCCAGATCAAAAGTGAAACCTGAAAAATATCTCGATTTAAGTGGCATGAAAGTTATGGTCAATAAAGCCGAGGAGTGGATACAAATATATCACGAGTCGTGGCGGCAAATGCGCGATTTCTTCTATGCTCCAAATATGCATGGTCTCGACTGGCCTTCCATAAGAGACAAATATGAAGTGCTTTTGCCTTATGTTAAGAACCGGAACGATCTGAACTATGTAATCGGCGAGATGATCGGTGAAATAAGTGTGGGACACGCCTATGTTCTGGGTGGCGATAAACCTAAGCCCAAAAGGATCAAAACAGGACTGCTTGGAGCCAGAATTAGCAGGGATGAAGCTACAGGTTATTTTCGTATTGATGAAATATTGCCAGGCGAAAACTGGACAAAAAAAGTCAGGTCGCCATTAACGGAAGTAGGTGTAGACGTAAATGAAGGTGACTATATTATTGCTGTTAACGGGAGGCCGGTAACCGATGTGACTGACATATACAAGTTGCTGGTAGGAACAGCAGATAAACAGGTAATGCTGACAATTAATGTAACTGCTTCTGACGAAGGTGCCCGGGATGTGATTGTCGTACCTACAGGTGACGAATCGCAACTGTATTATTTTAAGTGGGTAAGGAGCAACATCGAAAAGGTGAACAAAGCTACCGACGGACAGGTGGGGTATATTCATATTCCCGATATGGGTGTGGGCGGACTGAATGAGTTTGTCAAATACTTTTATCCGCAACTAAATAAAAAGGCACTGATTATTGATGACCGCGGCAATGGTGGTGGCAATGTCTCACCCATGATCATCGAACGGCTGAACCGCCAGTTGGCACTTTATGGGATGTCGCGGAATAACGGTGTCAACACGAAACCACAGCAGATGATGCTTGGACCAAAGGTATTGCTGATGGACAACTATTCGGCTTCCGATGGTGACCTGTTCCCATACCAGTTTAAAAAAATGAAGATTGGAACGATCATTGGCATCCGCTCATGGGGCGGTGTTGTAGGCATCCGGGGTTCCCTGCCATTTGTTGACGGTGGCGATCTTCGTCGGCCCGAATTCGCCCCGTTTGACGAAAACGGCAATTGGGTGATCGAAGGACACGGTGTGGATCCTGATATTATTGTGGATAATGACCCGGCCAAAGAATATGCAGGAGAAGATCAGCAATTGAACAAAGCCATCGAAGTGATTATGGAACAACTGAAAAGTGCCAAACCACCGATGGAAGTACCTAAAGATTTTCCTGATAAAACAAAATAGTAGTACAAGAGTTTATTTTTGCAATCGGCGTAGTCACAGGACTACGCCGTTGTAGAAGCATCAAATTCTCTTATCTTTGTATATCAAACAATAAATTATGGATCGGGACAGCGAATTTGGTTTTATAACAACCAAACTTAATTTAATAGACGATTATGAAGGCATGGCAGAGGCTACGTTGATCTCAAGAAGGTCGAAGAAGCCATTGGCAAAAGCCATTCTTTATGTGCATGGTTTCGTTGATTATTTCTATCAATTGGAGTTGGCTGATTGGGCTAACAATCTGGGGTTTAACTTCTATGCTCTCGACTTACGCAAATATGGCCGTTCCATACTACCGCATCAGAAACCGAATCATCTCCGAAACATTGAGGAATATTACGAGGAGTTGGATACGGCTGTTGATATGATCAGAAACAAGGAAAAAAACAAATTTCTTGTTTTAATGGGCCATTCTACGGGTGGACTTATTACCACACTATACACACAAGACAGGACTAAGGAAAAAACGATAGATGCATTGATATTAAACAGCCCGTTCTTCGAGTTTAACGCACCTGAGGCCTTGATAAAAACAGCTATCCCGTTATTTTCTTCTATCGGCAAGTTATTTCCGGAAATGAATTCACCCCTGAAACTTGACAAGGGCTACCCTAAAAGCTTGCACAAAGAGTATTACGGTAAGTGGGATTTTGACGAAAAGATGAAGCCGATCAAAGGGTTCAAGATACATTTCGGATGGATTAGAGCCATTTATAAGGCCCAGCGCAGATTGCAGAAAGGCTTGAGTATTTCCTGTCCGGTGTTGTTGCTGCACTCATCAGACAGTATAAAGCCCGGGAAGTATAATGATGGCATGCAGTCAGCTGATGCGGTACTGAATATTGAGCATATGAAAAAATACGGGCCCGGCCTGGGTGCTCATGTTGAACTGGTGACGATCCCGGAGGGTAAACACGACCTGGTGCTTTCCAATGAAAAAGCCCGGAAGCTGACGTACTATAAAATGAAAGCTTTTCTTGATAAAGTAAGTCCTGATCTGAGAAAAGAACCTGCTAGGCCTCGGCCGTAGGCGCTCCGAAAGAAAACGGAGGAATACCACCGTCTTTAGTTTCTTTAATTGGGCCGTGTTGTGCTTCAAATTTCCTGATGTTATCACTCAATGCTTTATAAAGTCGTTTGGCATGTTCCGGAGTAATTATGATTCTGGATTTTACTTTAGCTTTCGGTGTGCCTGGCATAAGTTTTACAAAATCGATGATGAACTCGGCATGTGAGTGGGTGATAATAGCAAGGTTTGAGTAAGTGCCTTCAGCAACTTCTTCACTAAGTTCGATATTTATTTTATTCTTCTTTTTATTTTCTTCCATATTCCTAATTCTTATATGAGCTAAAAAAAGCGCCACCAAAGTAGCGCTTTCATAAATTAATTCTCTTTATTTATTATTTCATCCGATTCTGTTTCCGGAATTTTCTCCTCGGTTTCTATCCCCATCACGGCTTCATACTCTTCCTTTGAGCCGACGATGATGTCCTCGTAGTCCCGTAAACCGGTTCCGGCAGGAATCTTATGCCCCACGATTACGTTTTCTTTCAATCCGAGTAAACCATCAGATTTCGCCTGGATAGCAGCCTGCGTGAGAACTTTCGTTGTTTCCTGAAAAGAGGCAGCCGATATCCAGCTGTTTGTCTGCAACGATGCCTTTGTGATACCCTGTAATACCTGTCGTGCTGTTGCTGGCTGCGCATCCCGGGCCTCAACCAGTTTCTTGTCTCTGCGTTTTAAGGTAGAGTTCTCTTCGCGAAGGTTTCTGGCACTAACAATCTGACCCTGCTTAAAAGTATCCGAGTCACTCGGATCAACAACTATTTTTTTACCAAAGATCTCATCGTTAACCTCCTGGAAAATAATTTTATTAACAAGTTCTCCTTCTAGGAAACGTGTGTCGCCCGAATCGGCAACCTGAACTTTACGCATCATCTGCCGTACAATCACTTCAAAGTGCTTGTCGTTGATTTTTACACCCTGCAGACGATACACCTCCTGAATCTCATTTACAATATACTCCTGTACCTTCATAGGTCCCTTAATAGCCAGAATGTCTGAAGGAGTCATCAATCCGTCAGAAAGCGATGCTCCTGACTTGACAAAGTCATTTTCCTGAGCCAGGATTTGCTTTGACGTAGGAATAAGGTATTTTTTCTCCTCACCGGTTTTTGACGTGATGATGATTTCCCGGTTACCTCGTTTCAGCTTCTTACCAAACGATACAACACCGTCAATTTCTGATACTACTGAAGGATCAGATGGATTCCGGGCTTCAAACAGCTCGGTAACTCTGGGTAAACCACCGGTGATGTCACCGGACCTTCCGAAAGCACGAGGAATCTTAACAAGTACATTACCGGCTTTAATATTAGCTCCTTCTTCTACAAGTATATGGGCTCCAACAGGAAGGTCGTAACTTCTGATAACTTCTCCGTCTTTAGAAAGAATTTTAATGATTGGATTTTTGGTTTTTAACCTAGAATCAATAATTACCTTTTCAAAATATCCTGTTTGTTCATCCGATTCAACCCGGAATGTCTGGTTCTCAATTATGTTCTCGAAAGCAACACTACCGAAAACTTCCGAAAGGATTACAGCATTGTACTGGTCCCAATCGGCAAGAAGATCGCCTTTCTTGATTTTTGAGCCGTTCTTGACAAAAAGGTTGGCAGCATAAGGGATGTTTGCCGAAGCAAGCACAACGCCTGTTTTTTCATCAATGATTCTCATCTCGGCCGAGCGTCCCACTACAATATCATACTTTTTACCTTCGTTATTTTTGTAGTTAACAACCCTTAGTTCTTCAATGTCGATAGTACCGTCATACTTAGCCTCAATTTTTGAAACTGTGGCAATATTTGATGCTGTACCACCCTGGTGGAAAGTTCTCAGAGTCAGCTGTGTTCCTGGTTCTCCAATTGATTGTGCAGCTATAACTCCTACAGCTTCACCTTTTTGCACCATTCTTCCTGATGCCAGGTTACGTCCGTAACATTTGGCACACACACCACGCTTCGACTCACAGGTAAGTACTGATCGTATTTCAACAGACTCAATAGGTGATTCTTCAATCAGAGCAGCTGTTTTTTCATTAATCTCTTCACCTGCATTAATGATCAGTTCATTGGTTAGCGGATGATATACATCATGCAAAGCAACACGTCCGAGAATCCTGTCGTAAAGTTTTTCAACAACATCTTCTCCTTTTTTCAAAGCAGTAATAGTAAGCCCCCTGAGTGTTCCACAGTCTTCAATATTGATTACCACATCCTGGGCTACATCTACAAGTCTTCTCGTAAGGTAACCGGCGTCGGCAGTTTTAAGCGCTGTATCAGCTAAACCTTTACGGGCACCGTGTGTAGAGATAAAATATTCAAGAACAGTCAATCCTTCTTTAAAGTTGGAAAGAATCGGATTCTCGATGATTTCACCACCGGTGGCTCCTGATTTTTGCGGTTTGGCCATCAGCCCCCTCATACCTGACAACTGACGAATCTGCTCTTTGGATCCACGCGCACCTGAATCAAGCATCATATAAACAGGATTGAATCCCTGGTCATTTTGCGATAACTCTTGCATCAGGGTGTTGGTGAGGTGTGAGTTGGTATGTGTCCAGATGTCGATAATCTGATTATATCGCTCATTATTGGTAATGAACCCCATGTTGTAGTTGTGCAGAACCTCATCTACTTCCGTGTTTGCCTCATCAATCAGTTTAGGTTTGATTTCGGGAATAATAACATTTCCAAGGTTAAAAGACAAACCACCTTTGAACGCCATGGTAAAACCAAGATTTTTAATATCATCCAGGAACTGAGATGTAGTTGCTGTTCCGGTTTCTTTAAGGATTTCTCCAATAATGTCCCGCAATGCTTTTTTAGTAAGCAGTTGGTTAATGTATCCATATTTGGCTGGAACAAACTCGTTAAAGATCACACGTCCCACGGTTGTTTCAACCATTTTATTAACGATCTGTCCTTCTTCCTTAACATCAACTTTAACGTTAATGATGGCATGGAGGTTAACCCGCTTTTCGTTATACGCAATAATTAATTCTTCGGGTGAATAGAAATGCATTCCTTCACCTTCTACGGGATGTTCTTTAGTGCTTTTTCTGGCTTTTGTAATGTAATACAACCCCAGAACCATATCCTGTGAAGGTACCGTAATAGGTGCTCCGTTAGCAGGATTGAGGATATTGTGTGAAGCCAACATTAATATTTGAGCTTCCAGAATGGCTGCATGGCCCAATGGTACGTGGACAGCCATCTGGTCACCGTCAAAGTCGGCATTAAAAGCGGTACAAACCAATGGGTGCAACTGAATAGCTTTACCTTCAACAAGTTTTGGCTGGAAAGCCTGAATACCTAAACGGTGAAGGGTAGGAGCACGGTTCAGCATTACAGGGTGTCCCTTTAAGATATTCTCGAGAATATCCCAGACAACCGAATCTTTTCGTTCAACGATCTTCTTGGCCGATTTAACTGTTTTTACAATACCACGTTCGAGCAGTTTACGGATAATGAACGGTTTGAATAACTCAGCAGCCATATCTTTCGGCAAACCACATTCATTCAGATGTAATTCCGGTCCTACTACAATAACAGAACGTCCTGAATAGTCAACACGCTTTCCGAGTAAATTCTGACGGAATCTTCCTTGTTTTCCTTT
>DGOT01000201.1:21308-24750 GCA_002389465.1 Bacteroidales bacterium UBA4459
GACTTTCTGGAATTATCAAACAAGGAATCTACAGCTTCCTGAAGCATACGTTTTTCATTACGCATGATCACGTCGGGAGCTTTAATTTCAATAAGTCTTTTCAACCTGTTGTTCCTGATGATTACCCTGCGGTAAAGATCATTCAGGTCAGATGTTGCAAACCTTCCTCCATCCAGGGGAACAAGAGGTCTTAGTTCTGGCGGAATAACAGGAATGATTTTCACGACCATCCATTCAGGGCGGTTGTCGGTCCTTTTCCTGGCATCACGGAAAGCTTCAAAAACCTGTAAACGTTTCAGCGCATCGGCTTTACGTTGCTGTGAGGTTTCCGTATTGGCTTTATGACGTAATTCGTATGATATTCTATCCAGATCCAGGCGGGCCAGCAAGTCATGGACTGCTTCGGCCCCCATTTTAGCGATGAACTTATCAGGATCGTCATCATCCAGGTATTGATTCTCAGGCGGAAGAGTTTCCAGAATATCGAAATATTCTTCTTCTGTCAGAAAATCCATATAGTTGAGACCATCTTTTTCTTTTATACCCGGGTTGATCACAACATACCTTTCGTAATAAATGATCATTTCCAGTTTTTTAGTCTGTAGTCCGAGCATAGCACCCACCTTATTAGGTAATGAGCGGAAATACCAGATATGCACTACAGGAACTACCAACTCAATGTGTCCCATCCGTTCCCGGCGAACCTTTTTCTCCGTCACTTCAACACCACAACGGTCACATACAATTCCTTTATAACGGATCCTTTTGTATTTACCGCAATGACATTCATAATCTTTTACTGGCCCAAAA
Organism: Bacteroidales bacterium UBA4459; assembly: GCA_002389465.1. Classification (GTDB taxonomy): domain Bacteria; phylum Bacteroidota; class Bacteroidia; order Bacteroidales; family F082; genus UBA4459. The sequence goes on from DGOT01000201.1 coordinate 22,119, forward strand.
ATCCGCTCACAGAACAACCCGTCTCTTTCAGGTTTGTAGGTACGGTAGTTAATGGTTTCAGGTTTTAGCACTTCGCCATGTGACCGGTCGAGAATCGACTCGGGAGAGGCGAGGCTAATGGTTATTTTATTGAATGAACTTGGTATTTTGCTGTCTTTTCTGAAAGCCATATAAATAAAGTTATATTATTATCAATTAATCGTAAGTATTAGTCAAAACTGAGTTCCAGGCCAAGGCCTCTCAATTCATGTACAAGTACATTGAATGACTCGGGAACGTTAGGCGTTGGCATTACCTCGCCTTTAACAATAGTTTCGTACGCTTTGGCTCTTCCGGTTACATCATCCGATTTAACGGTTAGGATTTCCTGAAGGATATTGGCAGCTCCAAATGCTTCGAGGGCCCAGACTTCCATCTCACCGAAACGTTGGCCACCGAATTGTGCTTTACCACCAAGAGGTTGCTGTGTGATGAGTGAATACGGTCCTATGGAACGGGCATGCATCTTGTCATCAACCATATGGTGCAATTTCAACATATAAATGTATCCAACTGTTGCCGGCTGGTCAAATCGTTCCCCGGTTCCTCCGTCATACAGATAAGTGCTTCCATTTTCAGGCAAATCAGCCTTCTTCATGTATTCGTTGATCTGTTCAACGGTTGCACCATCAAAAATTGGCGTGGCAAAAGTGAGCCCCAGTTTTTTACCTGCCCATCCCAGAACAGTCTCATAGATCTGTCCGAGGTTCATTCGAGAAGGTACACCCAGAGGGTTCAATACAATGTCAACAGGTGTTCCGTCTTCGAGGAATGGCATGTCTTCTTCACGAACAATTTTAGCAACAATACCTTTGTTACCATGGCGTCCAGCCATTTTATCACCAACTTTCAGCTTACGCTTCTTGGCAATATACACTTTGGCCATTTGAACAATTCCGTTTGGAAGTTCGTCACCCACAGAGGCTACAAATTGTTTCCGGTTAAATACACCCAGTAGTTCTTTATACTTGATGTTGTAGTTATTGATAAGTGCTTTGATCAGCTCGTTCTTTTCCTTATCCGTAGTCCACTTATCAGGATTGATACTTGTATAATCAAGCGTGTTGAGAATCTTTTGCGTGAACTTGGTCTTTTTAGGTACCACACGTTCTCCGTAATTGTTGTAAACCCCTTGCGAAGTTCTGTTACTTACCAGAACGGTCAGTTTCTCGATCAGCTTAGATTTAAGGTCTTCGAAGTATTTGCTATATTCAGTTTCGAGTTCTGCAAGGATGTCTTTTTCCTTAACTTTTGAACGCTTATCTTTTATTGCTCTTGAGAACAGATTGTTTTCGATAACAACACCTTTCATTGATGGCGGTGCTTTCAGCGAAGCATTCTTCACATCACCGGCTTTGTCACCGAAAATAGCCCTTAGCAGCTTCTCTTCCGGAGTAGGATCACTTTCACCTTTCGGTGTGATTTTTCCAATCAGAATATCTCCTTCATTTACTTCGGCGCCAATTCTGATGAGTCCGTTTTCGTCCAGATCCTTGGTAGCTTCGGCACTTACATTTGGAATGTCGTTCGTAAGCTCTTCCACACCTCTTTTTGTATCGCGAACTTCCAGGGTGAATTCTTCAATGTGTACTGAAGTAAATATGTCTTCCTTGACAACCTTTTCAGAAATAACGATGGCATCCTCAAAGTTATAACCTTTCCAGGGCATAAATGATACCATCAGGTTTCTACCGAGTGCAAGTTCGCCTTTTTTGGTCCCGTAACCTTCACAAAGCACATGACCTTTACTTACTTTGTCGCCTTTTCTGACGATAGGACGGAGGTTGGTAGAAGTGTTTTGATTAGTTCTTTTAAATTTGGTCAGATAATAATCTTTCACATCATCTTCAAAACTTACCAGAGTTTCCAACTCCGATCTCTTGTATCTTACAGTGATCTTATTGGCATCTACATACTCAACAACACCTTCGCCTTCAGCAGTAATCAGAACACGGGAGTCGATGGCAACATTTGATTCGATACCTGTACCAACAAGAGGTGCTTCGGCATTTAATAACGGTACCGCCTGGCGCATCATGTTTGATCCCATAAGTGCCCGGTTAGCATCATCGTGCTCAAGGAAGGGAATTAACGAAGCCGCTATAGACGCAATCTGGTTAGGCGCAATATCGATCAGGGCTACCTCTTCACGCGGTGTGATCGGATAGTCGGCCTGATAACGAACTTTTACTTTATCGTTCACAAAACGTCCTTCATCGTCAACAATTGTATTTGCCTGGGCGATGATCTTATCTTCTTCCTCTTCTGCACTGAGGAATATTGGATCGGATTTATAATCAATTTTACCGACTTCAACTTTCCGGTAAGGAGTTTCGATAAATCCGAGTTTGTCAATTTTTGCATACACACAGAGAGAGGAAATCAAACCGATATTCGGGCCCTCAGGTGTCTCGATGGTACATAATCTTCCGTAGTGTGTATAGTGCACGTCACGAACTTCAAAACCGGCTCTTTCACGTGACAGACCACCCGGTCCAAGAGCGGAAATACGCCGTTTATGTGTTAGCTCCGACAATGGATTTGTTTGATCCATGAACTGCGAAAGCTGGTTTGTTCCGAAAAATGAGTTAAT
>DGOT01000201.1:24831-29969 GCA_002389465.1 Bacteroidales bacterium UBA4459
CGTGCCAGACCTACACCAAACTGGTTGTGTAATTGCTCGCCAACAGTACGTACTCTCCTGTTACTCAGGTGGTCGATGTCGTCAACAATGGTTTTATTGTTAACAAGTTTGATCAGGTGCTGAATAATTAGGATAATATCTTCTTTCGTAAGAACTCTTACGTCGGAGGAAGTATTGAGGTTTAATTTTTTATTGATCCGGTACCTGCCCACTTCACCGAGGTCATATCTTTTATCTGAGAAAAATAATTTCTCAAAAATTCCACGTGCTGTTTCTTCATCAGGAGGAAGGGCATTCCTCAGTTGGAAATAAATATACTCAACTGCCTCTTTTTCCGAGTTAGTTGTATCTTTTTGTAACGTGTTGAAAATAATCGAATAATCGGTCAGGGTTGGATCATCTTTGTGAAGCAATACTGTTTTAACGCCAGCTTCGATGATCGGTTCGATATGGTCTTTTTCCAGGATGGTCTCCCTTTCAATGATCACATCGTTACGTTCAATAGTAACCACCTCGCCCGTATCTTCGTCTACAAAATCTTCAAACCATGAATGTACAACCCTGGCAGCGAGTTTGCGTCCCAGGATCCGTTTTAACCCGGCTTTACTTACTTTGACTTCTTCGGCCAGGTTAAATATTTCTAAAATATCTTTATCAGTTTCATACCCGATAGCACGTAAAAGTGTTGTAACAGGCATTTTCTTTTTCCGGTCGATATAAGCATACATCACATTGTTGATATCGGTAGAAAACTCCATCCACGATCCTTTAAAAGGGATGATTCTTGCCGAATACAGCCGTGTTCCGTTGGCATGCCGGTGTTGTCCGAAGAACACACCTGGAGACCTGTGTAACTGTGATACAACAACACGTTCGGCGCCGTTTACGACAAACGTACCTTTGGGTGTCATGTACGGGATCATACCCAGGTAAACGTCCTGAACAATCGTTTCAAAGTCCTCGTGTTCAGGATCGGTGCAGTAAAGCTTTAATTTAGCTTTTAAAGGAACGCTGTATGTAAGCCCGCGTTCAATAGTTTCTTCGATGGAATAACGGGGTGGATCAACGTAGTAATCCAGGAATTCGAGCACAAAATTGTTTCGCGCATCAGTAATCGGGAAATTTTCAGAGAAAACCCTGAAAAGTCCTTCATTTTTTCTGTTTTCAGGATTCGTCTCGAGTTGAAAGAAGTCCTTGAATGACTTAAGTTGAATATTCAAAAAATCAGGATATGGCAACTTATTTTTTATTGATGCGAAATTGATTCTTTCGGTTTTGATTTCAGCCAAAGCTAATAGTTTTAAAGTTTAAAAAAGACTGGATTTATCCAGAAAAATTGAAAGAATAAAATGTATAAGAACATATAGGCGCAACCCCCATTCCAAATATTCAGAGGAATAGAGGTTGCACCTTGGGGTTGAAGGTATACTACTTAACTTCTACTTCAGCTCCAGCTTCCGTAAGCTGTGCTACTAAAGCATCAGCCTCGTCTTTCGACACGCCTTCTTTAATAGCTTTTGGGGCAGAATCAACTAATTCTTTAGCTTCTTTAAGTCCTAAGCTGGTTAATTCTTTAACCAGTTTCACAACGGCCAATTTTGATTGTCCTGCGGCTGTAAGAACCACATCAAATGAAGTTTGTTCTTCAGCAACAGCTTCGTCACCTCCGGCACCGGGAGCAGCAACTGCAACTGCAGCAGCAGCCGGCTCAATACCGTATTCTTCTTTCAAAATGTCAGCAAGTTCGTTGACTTCTTTAACAGTTAAATTAACTAATTGTTCTGCAAATGCTTTTAAATCTGCCATTTTAGTATTATTTTTTATTGTTTGTAATTATTCTATTTCTTGTTTCACTAAATCGTACCCCTTATGCGGTTTTTTCCGAAAGGGTTTCGAGAATTCCAGAGAGTTTTGATCCTCCTGACTGAAGTGCCGAAACGACATTCTTAACTGGCGATTGCAGCAAGGCAACAATATCGCCAATAAGTTCGTCCTTCGACTTGATGGCAACCAGATAATCAAGTTGTTCATCACCCAGATAGGTGGTTTCTTCAATATAAGCACCTTTTAATATAGGTCGGTCAGACTTTTTTCTAAACTCTTTGATCAGTTTTGCCGGAGCATTACCTGCTTCGGTAAACATGATGGAAGTATTACCTTTTAACGCACTGTATAGCTCTTCGAGATCCCTTTCAACATTTTCCATAGCTTGTTTCAAAAAGGTGTTTTTAACCACCTGCATTTTAATGCCGTATTTGAAACAGAGCCTTCTCAAATTACTGGTATCTTCGGCATTTAGCTTGGAGATATCAGCAAGATAGAAATTGCTGTTGTCGGTTAACTGCTGTGTTAAATCCTCGATGAGTATTTTTTTATCTTCTCTTCTCATAACAATTGAATACTTTTAACATTAAGCAGTAATCGATTTTTGATCAATCTGAACTCCAGGGCTCATCGTACTGGAAAGAGAGATGCTCTTCACATATGTGCCTTTGGCAGACGACGGTTTCAACTTGATAATAGTATTGATTAACTCTTCTGCATTTTCAATAATTTTTTGATTATCAAAACTGAGTTTAGCAACAGCCGAATGGATGATGCCGTATTTATCAACCTTAAAATCAATTTTACCGGCTTTTGCAGCCTCAACAGCTTTACCAACGTCCATGGTCACAGTACCCGTTTTCGGGTTAGGCATCAAGCCTCTTGGTCCCAAAACACGTCCTAATGCGCCCACTTTGGGCATTACATTAGGGGTTGTGATCACTACATCTACATCAGTCCAACCTTTTTTGATCTTATCAACGAAATCGTCTAATCCGACATAATCAGCTCCTGCAGCTTTCGCTTCATCCTCCTTGTCAGGTGAACATAAGACAAGTACCCTGACTTCTTTACCAGTACCGTGAGGTAAGGTAACGGAGCCCCTAACCATTTGGTTAGCTTTTTTTGGGTCAACGCTCAGTCTTACAGCCACATCAACAGAAGCATCAAAACTCGTATAGGAAATATCCTTTACTAATTCAACAGCTTCTGTTAAGGAGTAAAGCTTGTTTTTGTCGAATTTGGCTACACCTTCTTTGTGTTTTTTTGTCAATTTTGCCATATTCTTCTCCTAAGTTAACAGATTTCGTTCTTAATTGATTTCTGCGGGAAATTTTCCTTTAACCTTTACACCCATACTTCTGGCGGTTCCGGCAACCATTTTCATCGCTGATTCAACTGTGAAAGCATTTAAGTCTTTCATTTTTGCTTCAGCAATTTGTTTTACCTGATCCCAGGTAATAGTTGCAACCTTAGCCCTGTTTGGTTCCGCGGAACCGGACTTCAGTTTTGCCATTTCTTTAATCTGAACAGCAACCGGAGGCGATTTGATGATGAACTCGAAGGATTTATCTTTGAAAACAGTAATGATTACAGGAATAACCTTACCGGCCTGATCCTGTGTACGCGCATTGAACTGTTTACAGAATTCCATGATGTTCACACCTTTAGCACCTAATGCCGGTCCTACGGGTGGTGAAGGATTAGCAGCTCCTCCCCGAATCTGTAATTTTATTAATCCACTTACTTCTTTTGCCATTTTAAACTTAATGTTTAAAATTATGTTTTAACTATTCTTTTTCAACTTGCATGAAATTGAGTTCCAGTGGGGTTTTTCTTCCAAAGATTTTCACCATCACCTTTAGCTTTTTCTTCTCTTCGTTAATCTCTTCTATAATTCCGCTGAAGCTGTTAAACGGTCCGTCGATAACAGTTACCGTTTCTCCAACAATAAAAGGAATATTAACTTCTTCTCCCTGTTCCGCCAGTTCGTCAACTTTTCCGAGGATCCGTTTAACTTCCGACTCTCTCATAGGTTCAGGCTGCCCTTTAGTACCCAAAAATCCCATAACATTAGGAATGTTTTTAATGATGTGGGGTATTTCTCCTGTCAAATCAGCTTCAATTAGTACATAACCGGGAAAATAATTCCGCACTTTGCTGATTTTTTTCCCTTTGCGTATCTGGTAAACTTTCTCGGTAGGAATAAGTATCTGTGAAATATAATCCTGCAAATTCAGGCGATTTATCTCACTTTCAAGATACTCCTTAACCTTTTTCTCTTTACCACTTATCGCACGTACTACGTACCATTTTTTAGCTGACTCTTCGCTCATCTTCGTTACGGCAGGTTGTGAATAATAGTTAAAACGATTAATTTATATAAATTGATTTAGAACAGTGCATTCTTCCGGAGCGGTTAAAACAATGTGTAAAACCGTTCAAGAATTGTTTGAAATGAGATATCCATCAGATAAACCACTATCGCGATTATGAGGGAAGCAACGGATACCACAATTGCACTATTCTGCAGCTCACTCCAAGTTGGCCAGGATACTTTACGCATCCATTCATCGTAACTTTCTTTCAAATAATTTAGAATACTGAATTTTGCCATTTTAGATCGTTATTTGCACGGGTGGTAGGAATCGAACCCACAACCAATGGTTTTGGAGACCACTACTCTACCAATTGAGCTACACCCGTATTATTATTAGATGCCAAAGGCATTCCGGATTTATCCGGAATACCTTAGTGATCTATGATTTTATTTATCTTAGTCTAAGATCTCAGTTACTTGACCGGCACCAACCGTACGTCCGCCTTCACGAATAGCAAAACGCAATCCTTGGTTCATTGCGATTTCTGCAATCAGTTGTACTTCAATTGTCAGGTTGTCGCCAGGCATTACCATTTCCACTCCGTCCGGAAGCATGATCTCACCTGTAACGTCAGTAGTTCTGAAATAGAACTGAGGACGATATCTGTTGTGAAATGGTGTGTGGCGGCCACCTTCTTCTTTTTTCAGGATATAAACCTCTGCTTTGAAGTGTTTGTGAGGGGTTACACTACCCGGAGCAGCAATAACCATACCTCTGGAGATTTCGTTTTTATCAACACCTCGTAAAAGCAAACCGGCGTTGTCACCAGCCATGCCTTCGTCAAGAATCTTACGGAACATCTCAACACCAGTAACAACTGATTTCAGTTTTTCAGCCCCCATACCAATAATGTCAACAGGATCACCCGTGTGAATAATGCCTGTTTCAATTCTTCCGGTGGCAACTGTGCCACGACCTGTAATTGAGAATACA
>DGOT01000082.1 GCA_002389465.1 Bacteroidales bacterium UBA4459
CCGTCGCTGATGACCAGATCGATATACGTTTTATCCGACATCATACTGTTGGATGTTTTACCTTCGCGAATGTGCATCACACCTTCAAAGCTTGCAAAGCGTGTAATAGCCGACCCAAGCAGGATGATCAGAAAGGCAAAGTGAAACAGAAAAACGGGTAACTTCTTCAGAACATAAAGCTTGTAAATAAAAATGTTACCTGTAAGATTGATCGCCAGCAATAAAAGCAGGATGTTGAACCAATTGGCATTATAAACAACAGCTTTTGCTGTTGTTGATCCAAAATCATTTTCAATAAAAGTGGCTGTTCCTATGGCCGCCGCAAAAACAAGGAGCAAAATGCCCATGGTTTGCATGGAGAAAAATATATTTATCAGTTTTTTCATCTTATTATTTATTCATTGCTTTTAATTAACACATCAATGGCACCTACTCCGAATTTACTGATGGAAGCCATTTTATTTTCAATTTCTTCGTATTCCTCAAGTTCTTTGATGATGGCCGATTTTAACACACCATTGCCAACACCGTGTATAAATGTAACCTTTGTGTAGTCATTGGTTAGGGCACTGTTCAGCGCTTTCTTGAAGTATTCGATCTGTATATTCAGCATGTCGTGGCTAGTCAGCCCGGTAATATTGTCAATAAGCTCGGCGATGTGGAGATCCACTATTGCTTCGTTCATACCGGTTTTATGCTTTTCAATCAACGGTTTTTCTTTAACTGGTTGCGCTATCTGCGTTTTGCTTCTCTGTCCGAATTTTTTTGCATGCTCCTGTTCCGAGACAATTTCTATGCCTGCCTGAGGCATAATATTTACGATGATGGCTTTTCCATTGAGCAGGGTGTTGGAGATATAATTCCCTTCTTTGAAAAACCGGCCTGGTTTGATGCTGACCTCGGTATGCACCGGAAGGTACAGTTTTTCGGGCATGTCTTTATGCAGCATAAATTGAAGGTGACCTTTAGTCCAATCCTCAATCTCATCCCTGCTGATGGTTTCGAGAACAATTTTTGAGTCGGAAGGCAGCGAACCGTAATCAACACCCTCAAGTGCACCTTCCCTTTCAAAGAACAGACTATACAGCATGTCGTACGATGTATTGTTTACCAGAATTACATCCATGTCGCCTGTAAGAATCCACTGCTGTTCATGGGGTTCGAACGCCAGGTAGACACCTTTAGGTTCTTTCACTGTTCCCCACGGATTTATTTCACTTGTTGTTTCCGGTACGGTTTCTTCTGGTTCCGGTATAGCTCTTTGGGCAGGCGCAGCAGGCGTAACAGTTTCGAACAGTTCCTCCTCTGCCAGTGCACGGTAGTCCAGTATCAGGTCTGCTGATAACACCGGCATCTCGAAACCGTCATCGGTTTTTATTTTTACCAGTTTGCTATCCATGATAGCCGTGACGGTTCCACCGCCTTTTTCATTTAAAAAATTAACCTTATCGCCTACTTTGAATTTCATTGTCAGAAGTTAAGTTGAGGTCACGAAAATAGTAATAATGAAAATAGAATGAGTATTAAGTCTGCAATTAAATATGCCATCAGAGTGCTGAAGAAATTTGAGAAGGAAGGAATTATCAACTGCGGTACAAATAATTTCGAGATCAAAAATAAAGAAGCTCTTAAAAAGATCAGCAAGTTCGGTTAATTGGTTTTGATTATAGCAGCAAATACTTCGTTTATTATTTATAAACTTTTCTAAATTATTACAATGCAAATTTCGATGTAAGAATAATGTAAATTTGTGTGAACAGATTGAAACATGAAACGATCTTTCGCATCCGTTGCTTTTATACTGGGATGGGTATATTTCTTAAATGCCCAATCCGTACTCATAAACGGGTATGTTATGGATGCCCTGAGCAGGGAACCGGTGGAGAATGCCCAGGTAATTATCTTGGCAACGGGAGAAGGCACTATTAGCGGGGCGGATGGATTTTTCAGTCTATCAGTAAGTCATAAATTTCCAGTTGAATTATCTGTGGAGCACATAACATACGAAGAGATAGTGTTGACTGTTGAAAGCAATAAAACTACTGATCTTATTTTGTATTTAAGCCCTAAATCAACCTATTTGGATGAAGTTACTGTTTTAGGCAGTTTTGAGAATGAGAAACCCTACCGTACGGAAACTATTTCAGCTAAAACAATTACAAAAACAAGCATCGCCGATATCGGTAATTTGTTGCGGAGGGAGCCTAATGTGAGCGGTGTGCGGAAAGGAGCAGTAGGCATTGACCCCGTGGTTCGGGGGTTTAAATACGCACAGTTAAATGTGCAATTGGATGGTGGAACAAAAATTGAAGGCGGCTGTCCTAACCGGATGGATCCGGTGCTGGCTCATATCGATATCAACGATCTGGAAAATATAACTGTTTACAAAGGTCCGTTTGCTTTAAAGTACGGGCCTAACATGGGGGGCGTCATCAGCTTAACTACATATACGCCACGATTTTACGAAAAGTTTGAAAATCATATTGAGGCCTTTGCCGGAGGACAGACAAACCATACGGGTTTTAAAAGCAGCTTCGGTGTAAACGGCGGCAATGATGTGGTGGCCTATTATGTAAAAGGTAATTATAAAAAATATGGTGATTATGAGGCGGGAAACGGAGAAGTTATTACTTCTTCGCTGGAGCAGTATAATATAGGAGGGAAGCTGGCAGTACAGCCTGCCATCGGGCATACTGTCACTGCTGGTTTCGACCGGTCGTGGGGCAGGAATGTGGATTTCCCGGCTTTGCCGATGGACGAACGGAAAGATGATACCTATTTGTACAACATCAACTATTTTGGGACAAACCTTGGCAATGTTGTTAATTATATCCGTATTAAAGCATACGATGCGCATGTGGAACACGAAATGGACAACAAGAGCCGTCCTTTTTCCGATACGTTGGTGGCTGTATCACAGATTACAGCAAATAATGCAGGAGGGAAATTCGGGATTAATATGAATGTGCTGAAGGGACGTGTTGAGGCAGGTGTTGATTACGAGCAGATAGATAAAGACGGCGTGCGCACAAAATACCTGATCCTGCAACCCAACCTGCCAAAGATATATGAAGATTTGTGGAACAATGCATCCATAAAAAACTTCGGTTTATATGCTGAATGGCAAAGGTCGTTTACCTCCCTCGATATAATCATCGCTATGCGCTATGACCACAACGTAGCTAATTCGGATACACTGATTAGAGGTAAGGAAAACGGTAATGTGGTGTATGAAAATACAAACACTGGTAGTGCATATAACAACTTTAGTTTTAGTGCGGGTATTACATGGCACATCAACGAGCGCAATAGCCTGATGTTTTCTTTTGGGCGTGGCGTCAGAAGTCCGGATATGACCGAGCGGTTTATCATTCTACTGCCTGTTTCTTATGATCCGTATGATTACCTTGGAAACCCCCAACTGAAGCCGGAGGTGAACTATGAGGCCGATCTCGGATACAGTTTTATACAGAACAAATCCGGAACTCTGCAAGTTTCCGTTTTTTACTCATTTGTCAAAGATTATATCCTTGGCGAGCTGGTGCCACCATCACAAGTGCCACCGCAGACAAGAGGTGTTCTGGGTGTGAAAAAGTTTACAAATATTGCTTATGCCCGGCTGGCGGGATTCGAATTATCGTACGCAACGCCAACCCGATACAAATGGTTTGCCCGTTTCAATGCAGCGTATACATTCGGTGTTAATCCGGAGGCTGTGCAATATGTGCGCGAGAACGGGGAAGTCGTGGATGAACGTATTATTGACAATGATCCTTTGCCGGAAATACCTCCTTTTGAAACAAATATTTCGTTAGGATACGGCTTTTTTGCCAAAAAGCTCGTACCCGAACTTGACCTCAGGGTGGTGGCAGCACAGAATAAAGTGTCAGAGGCCAATTACGAGCAGACAACACCGGGATTTATTACGGCGGATTTTGTGCTGTCGTATCATTATCACGAGTTTTTAAGCATTTATACTGGGGTGACTAACATTCTGAACACCAATTATTACGAACATCTCAACAGGAGGATCATCGGTAGTAAAGGCCCTCTATATGAACCGGGACGGATGTTTTATCTAAATCTGAGATTTCATTTGTAAAAGCATAGATATATGAACAGAAAAACAACATTTCTGGTAGTTATCTTAATGGTTTTGTCGGCGGCATGTAGCAAGCCGTATCCGAAAAAAATTACTTACCTAGCTACAGCTTCCGTTTCGGCATATAATTTGCAATATCTCAACAAACAAAATGAGCTCGCAAAAACAGAGGTAGTACCGCAAAGTGTGCAGGATGTGTGGACCTATGAGTTTACGGCTGAAGAAGGAGATATTGTTTACATCAACGGAAAGTATGGCGATATTAACTCGGGATTGAAAATACAGGTACTGATAGACGGTAAAGTGTATAAACAGGAGTCCACAGTAGGCGATACAATAAATTATATAGTGGTGAGCGGTGTGGTTCCTTACGAGTAAAAATGTGCAATGAGAATAAAATTATTGGTAATATTAAGTTTGATCATCATACCGGTGTTCTTTATTTCTTCCTGTGAGAAGACGGACGGGCCGGAAGAACTGCAAGCGGGAAAATTGCTGTTTTATTTTGATCATGTAATGAATGATGAAGTCATCAGATTAGATACGATGATGTACAGCAATGCAGCAGGGAATCCATACCTGGTGAATGAAATACAGTATTTTATTTCCGATGTTACTTTATACAAAAACGATGGCTCCCACGTAACTATCGACGACTGGAAAGCCATTTGGTATGTTGACACTGATTTGCCCGATACTCAATATTGGCAAATGAAAGATCCGATTCCGGTCGGTACGTACGACAGCATTACTTTTCGATTCGGTATTTCCGAAGAAAAAAACAAATCGCTGATGTTCGTAAATCCACCCGAGTCCAATATGTTCTGGCCCGAATACTTGGGCGGCGGATATCATTACATGAAACTAAACGGAAAATGGAAAGATACGGCAGATGAGATCAGGCCATTTAATTTTCATATGGGCATAGGCCAGATTTATGATGCAAACGATAGTATTACCGGATTTGTACATAACGATTTTGTGGTGCATCTGGAAAATTCGGGCTGTACCATACAAAAAGATAAAACCGCAGCGTTTGTCCTTACCATGGAAGTGAATGAATGGTTTGAAAATCCGCATGTGTTTGATTTTAACTACTGGGGAGGCGACATCATGCAAAACCAGGATGCTATGGGGACCGCGAAAGAAAACGGACACAATGTATTTTCCATACACAGAATGCTGGAAGAGTGATGAAAAGGATAGGATACATATTGACCGTTATCGGAGCAGTCTTCCTGTTTTTTGCAGGCTGTAAAAAAGAGGACAAACCTGAACCGTACCAATCGACGCCGTATGTGATTGACATTCCTTTCGGCTTCCCGACAGAATTGAACATCCCCGATGACAACCCGATGACAGTTGAAGGCGTAGCACTGGGCAGGTACTTGTTTTACGATGGAAGGCTCTCGGGTAGAACTGATCCCGACTCGCTGATGAGTTGTTCTACATGTCACCGCCAGGAGCGTTCGTTTGAAGCAGGGGTGGACCATCCTGACTTTCCCGGTGGATTTCCGTACGGCATTACAGGTAAGCCCACACATCACGTTATGCTGCCAATGATCAACTTGGTGTGGAATCAGAACGGTTACGGGTGGAACGGTTTTTTATATCCTGAGAACCCGAATCCCAACCTGCGGAACATCGAAGATTTTGTCAGGCTGGCCGTTGTTGCAGAAGACGAGATTAGCGGAGATACTGCCAGAGTGGTGACATTATTCCAATCGCTGCAGGGGTACCCTGAGTTGTTTTACAAAGCTTTCGGTAGCGACAAAGTGACGTTCAAAAACATCGAGCGGGCCATCGCCCAGTTTGTGCGCACGCTCATCTCCGCCAATTCCAGATTCGATAGATATATGCGCGGGGAGGTGCAACTGTCGCCTTCGGAACTGCACGGCTATGTGTTGTTTACTACCGAGGAAGGAGCCGATTGCTTTCATTGCCACGGAGGGTACGGAAATCCGCTGTTTACCACCCATTTATTCTACAACAACGGTAAGGACACGGTATTCACCGATCCTTCCGACAGGTTTGCCATTACCGGAGATCAAATGGATAAAGGAGCGTATAAAGCAACTACACTAAGGAATATAGAGGTGCAGGGACCTTATATGCATGATGGCCGGTTTGCCACATTGGAAGAAGTAATTGAGTTCTACTCGCACGGACTGAAACAATCGCCTTACGTTAACCCGTTGATGCATCACATAAACGATGGCGGGGTGCAACTGACACCACAGGAAAAAGAAGATCTGCTGAACTTCATCAGAACGCTGAGGGATGATGAGTTTATGACCAATCCGGAATTCAGCCGCCCTGATAAACTCCCTGA
>DGOT01000034.1:0-1586 GCA_002389465.1 Bacteroidales bacterium UBA4459
CTACCTGCACATCGGCCATGCCAAATCCATCTGCCTGAATTTTGGCCTCGCCGAAGAATACGACGGGCTGTGCAACCTTCGTTTCGATGACACCAATCCCGAAAAAGAGGATATTGAATATGTGGATTCCATTATGGAAGACATCCGGTGGCTTGGCTTTACGTGGAACGGAGAGCCGCTGTATGCTTCGGATTATTTCGACCAATTGTACGCATGGGCAATGACATTGATAAAAGAGGGTAAGGCATATGTGGACGACCAGCCCCAGGAGCTGATCAGCGAACAACGGGGCGTGCCCACCAGACCCGGCGTTGAAAGTCCCTACCGCAACAGGAGTGTTGAAGAAAACCTTGATCTGTTTGAACGAATGAAAAATGGCGAATTTCCCAACGGCGCCAAGGTGCTGCGCGCCAAAGTGGATATGGCCTCTCCGAATATGCACATGCGCGACCCGGTGATGTACCGTATTCTGCACGAGGAACACCACCGCACCGGAAACAAATGGTGTATCTATCCTATATACGACTGGGCGCATGGCCAGTCGGACTTTCTGGAAGGTATCACCCATTCAATATGTACACTGGAGTTTGAGATCCACCGGCCCCTGTACGACTGGTTCCTCGACCAGATCGTGGAAGAAGGCGCCTACCGCCCACGCCAGATTGAATTTGCCCGCCTGAACCTGAGCTATACGGTGATGAGTAAACGTAAACTTCTTGAATTGGTAGAAGATAAACATGTTGGCGGCTGGGACGACCCGCGCATGCCCACCATTTCGGGCTATCGCCGAAGGGGCTATACGCCCGAATCTATCCGCAATTTTGCCAATCGTATCGGTATTGCCAAACGCGACAACGTGATCGATGTGAGCCTGCTGGAGTTCAGTGTACGGGAACACCTGAACCAAATAGCCCCCCGTGTATTTGCTGTGCTCGACCCGGTAAGAGTGGTCATTACCAACTACCCCAAAGACCAGGTGGAAGAGATGGAGATTATCAACAATCCGGAGGACCCGGAAGACGGTAGCCGGAAGATTCCTTTTTCAAGAGAAATATATATTGAGCGAAACGACTTTATGGAAGACCCGCCGAAAAAATTCTTCCGTATGGGGCCCGGACGCGAAGTACGGCTGAAAGGCGCTTACATCGTGAAATGTGAGGATTATATGAAAGACGAGAACGGAAACATTACTGAAATTCACTGTACGTTCGACCCCGATACCAAAAGCGGTGGCAGCGGTGCCGGCCGAAAGGTAAAAGGTACCTTGCACTGGGTGTCGGTGGCTCATGCCTTTGATGCTGAGGTACGCTTGTACGACCGCCTGTTTATGGATGAAGACCCGGCCGGACACAAAGACAAGGACTTTAAAGAATTCCTGAACCCCGAATCACTGCAAGTATTACCAAATTGCAAAATGGAGCCCTCACTGAAAACGGCCGAAGCCGGCGACAAGTTCCAGTTTCAGCGGCTGGGTTATTTCTGCGTTGACCCTGACAGTACAAAGGATCACCTGGTATGTAACCGGACGGTACCCTTGCGCGACTCATGGGCCAGAAAGAATAAATAGTCCTTGACAGATATCATAA
>DGOT01000034.1:1598-1922 GCA_002389465.1 Bacteroidales bacterium UBA4459
ATTAATATTTAAATTTGCTGCGCTTTTAAGCTATCGATGCCCGATGGTGGAATTGGCAACACACCTGACTCTGAATCAGAAGATTCCAGGTTCGAACCCTGGTCGGGCAACAAAAGGCCTCCGCGGTTAGCGGGGGCTTTGTTGTTTAACAGGGTGAGAAGTTTATCCCGATAAGCGAAGCATCATCGGGAAACCCTGGTCGGGCAACAGAAATTAAACCACTTATAAGATTCTGTAAGTGGTTTTTTTATTTGTTGACAAATAAATCTTTGATGTAAATTTTGTTTATAATCCGGCGTAGTTGCAAACTACTCCGAGGGGCGG
>DGOT01000034.1:1958-2889 GCA_002389465.1 Bacteroidales bacterium UBA4459
TTGAAGACCTTTTGATATCAAAGAATTATTTATTTCCAATCAAAGTCGGTTTTTGTGCAATCCTCTAACTTAGGAGAAGACATGTAATTATAGGTTTCGTTATTTTCAGGAGAAGATGAATTTTCATTTACGGGAAGAGTTTCTTTTTCCGTTACCTCGGTTTTAATATCGTTAGACCTCTTTTCTTTCCTTTCCTTCTTTTTTTTGTTGCCTGGCGAATTCTCATAATCATCAGTATAAAAACTTAAAATAGTCGCGTTTAATTCCGATGTGCTAATTAAGAAGAAAAATGAAATAATAAGAGCTGTAACTAGTTGAATTGATTTTTTCATAGTGATTGTATTTAGTTTCATTGATTTTAATTTGAAATGCAAACATATTTAGCACCTTGAACGAAATTTTTTATTCCCTTGTAAAATAAAACTGTTTTATTGTGCAAACGCGCTGTAAGGAATTAAAAGCCCTGGAAGAAAATTCCAGGGCTATCTATCAAACCATATTATTCGGTCACAAGCTATACTAATTTAAGATCAAATTTTATTTTAAGATACACTTGTTGTCCCGCAAATTGAGAATAATAATCTGCATTTTCATCCAATTTATAAATATTGGCAATAACGTGTTTTCTCATACGGTTATCAATACAATTAGCTGCGTCAACAGCAAATGTACCATCTTCCTGTATAGTCAACTTGACTACTACAGTGCATTCGAGTTTTTCCTTAATTGCAAACTCGGGATACCCTATTTCGTCTGCAATGTGGTTGGATACTGAAATGGTAACAGCCTTTGAGGCTGGAACGGGTTCGTCATTAGCAAGGGCACTTACTGCTACAAATAAGCCAAATACCATCACTAGGGTTGCGATTCTAGTTTTCATTGTTTTGAATTTTAGTTAAAAATTAGTTTGTTGCGTTAAATTTACTGAAGC
>DGOT01000272.1 GCA_002389465.1 Bacteroidales bacterium UBA4459
GTTTTATTATGACTTTAACCAAAAACTAGCAACAATAATAGATTATGAAACCGAACATAAAAAAAGAACTCTCCAAACGCATCCTCGTCCTCGACGGGGCCATGGGAACGATGATCCAGCGGTATAAACTGGAAGAGGAAGACTACCGTGGGAATAAGTTTAAAGATGTTAAACAACCAGTCAAAGGCAACAATGACCTGTTGAACATCACCCAGCCACAGATTATACGCGAAATACACGAGCAATACCTGGAAGCAGGCGCTGATATCATTGAAACAAACACTTTTAACGGTACTCGTATTTCGCAAAACGACTACGGGCTCGGGGAATATGTATATGAGATGAACCTGCGGGCCGCACAAACAGCCCGTAAGGCAGCTGATAAATTCACTCAGATGACTCCTGAAAAACCCCGCTTTGTGGCCGGTTCCATGGGGCCTACCAACAAAACCGCTTCCATGTCGCCCGAGGTGGGAGACCCCGGATATCGTAACGTTACTTTTGACGAGTTGCGCGACAATTATTACGAACAGGCTTCAGCTCTGCTGGAGGGCGGAGCCGACCTGCTGCTAGTAGAAACAATTTTCGACACGCTGAACGCCAAAGCTGCTTTGTTTGCCATCAATGAATTGATGAAAGAACGGGGAGAAAAAATACCCGTAATGGTTTCCGGCACCATTGCCGATGCCAGCGGCCGCACTCTGTCAGGACAAACGCTGGAAGCATTTTTTACTTCCATCTCTCATATTGATCTGTTGAGTGTTGGGCTGAACTGCTCACTGGGTGCCGATCAGATTCGTCCGCACCTGGAGGAATTGTCGAAGATCGCTCCTTTTCCCGTGAGCGTATATCCGAATGCCGGCCTTCCCAACCAATTCGGTGAATACGACGAAACGCCGGCACAGACAGGCGCATATATGCATGAGTTCATCGAAAACCAATTCGTGAACATTGTTGGAGGATGCTGCGGCACCACTCCTGACCATATACGCGAAATTGCCCGGCAGGCCGCTAAGGGGCGCCGTCGCCAGGTGCCGCAAAAACCTCATATTTCGGAAGTTAGTGGGCTGGAACCACTGAAAATCGATCGC
Source organism: Bacteroidales bacterium UBA4459 (assembly GCA_002389465.1). GTDB lineage: Bacteria > Bacteroidota > Bacteroidia > Bacteroidales > F082 > UBA4459. Next base: position 1,092 of record DGOT01000272.1, read on the forward strand.
GAAAAGAATTTCATCAACATCGGCGAACGTACCAACGTCAGCGGCTCACGCAAATTTGCCCGGCTGATTCGCGAAGGAAATTATGAAGAAGCTTTGAGTGTGGCTAAAAGCCAGGTGGAAGGTGGCGCTCAGGTACTGGACGTCAACCTGGATGATGGCATGCTGGATGCCGAAAAAGAAATGGTCAGGTTTCTGAACATGCTGGCTTCCGATCCCGAGATCGCCCGTTTGCCCATCATGATCGATTCGTCCAAATGGGAAGTGATCGAAGCCGGACTGAAATGTGTGCAGGGCAAATGCATCGTCAACTCCATCAGTCTGAAAAACGGCGAACAGAACTTTATCGAAAAAGCGGAAAAAATAAAAGCATACGGAGCCGCTGTGGTCGTGATGGCTTTTGATGAAGAAGGGCAGGCAGCTACCTATGAGCGCAGGATCGGTATCTGCGAACGGGCTTATCTAATCCTGACGGAAAAAGTCAATTTTCCGCCCGAAGATATCATTTTTGACCCCAACATTCTGGCTATTGGCACCGGCATCCCCGAACATAACAACTATGCCGTTGACTTCATCAAAGCCACTCGGTGGATCAAGGAAAACCTGCCTTACGTGCGGGTGAGCGGCGGCGTCAGTAACCTGTCGTTTGCCTTTCGTGGCAACAATGTTGTCCGCGAGGCCATGCATTCGGTGTTTCTGTACCATGCCATCAAAGCGGGGATGGACATGGGTATTGTTAACCCCGGCATGCTGCAGATCTACGATGAGATACCTTCTGAATTAAAAACCTTAACAGAAGAGGTGGTGTTGAACCGCCGGAAAGATGCCACGGAACGCCTGCTGGCCTACGCCGAAACCATCAAAGCGGATAGCACAAAACGTGTCATCAAAGAAGATGAATGGCGCCATCTTCCGGTGGAAAAACGGCTGGAACATGCTCTGATAAAAGGTTTTACCGAATACATCGAACAGGATGTGGAAGAAGCCCGAAAAAGCTTCCCCCGCGCCCTGGATGTAATCGAGCTGCCGCTGATGGCCGGCATGGACACCGTAGGTGAATTGTTCGGGAACGGAAAAATGTTCCTGCCGCAGGTAGTGAAGAGCGCCCGCGTAATGAAAAAGGCGGTTTCGTACCTGCTGCCTTACATCGAAGCGGAAAAAAACGGGGAACAGACCCATGCGGGTAAAATCGTGCTGGCAACCGTAAAAGGCGATGTGCACGACATCGGAAAAAACATTGTGGGTGTGGTGTTGTCGTGCAACAACTACGAGGTGGTTGATCTGGGCGTGATGGTACCGGCGGAAAAAATCCTGGAAGCCGTAGAAAAGGAACATGCGGACATTGTCGGGCTGAGCGGGCTGATCACCCCTTCGCTCGATGAAATGGTGCATGTGGCCAGTGAACTGAAACGGAAAAACAAAAACATCCCGCTGCTGATTGGAGGCGCCACCACGTCCGAAATTCATACAGCCGTTAAAATCGAACCCAATTATGATCATCCGGTCATCCATGTGCGCGATGCAAGTAAAGTAACAAGAGTAGCAGCCAAACTGCTCTCGTCCGAGAAAGAACAGTTCCTGGAAGAAATAACGCAACGCCACCGGCACCTGCGGGAAAAACATTCCGGAAATGTAAAAGACAGACAATACATCTCTTTTGAACAGGCACGGAAAAACCGCTTTGCTCCCGATTGGGAAGATGAGCAAATTTTCAAACCTCGTTTTACCGGTTTCAAAGTATGGGACAGTTTTCCGCTGGAAGAGATCAGGCCATTTATCGACTGGACTTTCTTTTTCCATGCCTGGAAACTGAACGGGAAATATCCGGCCATTTTCGATGACCCCGTGAAAGGCGGCGAAGCACGGAAACTGTTTGACGATGCGCAGGAAATGCTGGACAGGATCATCAGCAAAAAATGGCTGACCGCATGTGCTGCCATCGGTATCTGGGAAGCCGCTGCCGAAAACGAAACGGTGAAATTGAAAAATAAGGCCGTTCATTTTGAATTTCTGCGCAACCAGGAAAAAAAACCAGCAGGCACGCCCAACATTTGCCTGTCTGATTTAATTGCTCCGGAAAATTCCGGAAAAACCGATTACATCGGGGCATTTGTGGCTACTTGCGGACTGGGTATCGAAACCCACCTCGATAAGTTTGAAAAAGACAACGACGATTACGGGGCTATTATGCTGAAAGTACTGGCCGACAGGCTGGCAGAGGCTTTTACCGAGTTGCTGCATGGGAAAGTACGGAAAGAATACTGGGGTTATACAGCAGGTGAAAGCATAGAGTTGAACGATGTTCTGCGCGAAAAATACCGCGGCATCCGGCCCGCGCCGGGCTATCCCGCCTGTCCCGATCATTCGGAGAAACGAAAAATTTTTGATCTGCTGAAAGCAGAAAACCTCGGTATAAAACTCACGGAGAATTATGCAATGTTCCCGGCAGCTACCGTCAGCGGTTACTATTTCGCTCATCCGGCAGCTAAATATTTTAACACGGGCAAGTTACTCCCTGATCAGCTGGAAGATTATGCCCGTAGGAAAGGCGTGACGGTTGCGTTTTTGAGAAAAATTATGCCGAACAATATGGCTTAAAAGTAAAATAATGGGAATCGAAACAGACATAGGAGTAGAAGCCCCGAAGGGGCGAAACAACTTAGCCGTGGACTGGTCCACGGCGTGAATAAATAATAGTTAAAGTGGTTTTGGCGGAATTTTTGCCTTTTTCGCAAAAATTATGACAAAATCCATAAAAAATGAATCAGAAAGAATATGAAAGACCGAGTTATAGAACACATTGCCAAAGCAAAAAGCACCTTGTTTTCGTTTGAATTATTGCCTCCGTTAAAAGGGCAGGATTTTAGCTCAACAGCCAATGCTATCGACCCGCTGATGGAGTTCAAACCGGCATTCATCAACATCACGTATCACCAGGAGGAAGTCGTGTATGAAAACCTCTCCAACGGGCTGATCAAAAAACATACGGTGCGCAAAAGGCCCGGAACAGTAGGCATTGCAGCGGCCATCAAGTTCCGCTACGGCGTAAATGTTGTTCCGCACATTATCTGTGGCGGCTTTACCCGCGAAGAGACCGAAAACGCCCTGATCGACCTGCAATTTCTCGGGGTTAATGATGTGCTTGCCGTACGCGGTGACCCGCAGGTGGGTATGAAAAAATTTATCCCCGAACCCGATGGCAACCAGCATGCCACAGAACTGGTGAAACAGATCAACAAATTGAATAATGGGCTCTATCTTGATGAGGAACTGCTGAACACCCGTTCGATGAATTTCTGCATAGGCGTGGCGGGCTATCCCGAAAAGCATGCCGAATCACCCAACCTGGATAGCGACATCCATTTCCTGAAAAAGAAAATAGAAGCCGGCGCTCATTACATAGTAACCCAGATGTTTTACGACAACCAAAAATACTTCGATTTTGTAGATCGCTGCCGGGCCGAAGGTATCACTGTTCCGATCATTCCCGGGTTGAAACCGGTCACCACCTCGGAGCAGATCGTCTCCATCCCCAAGACATTCAACGTGGACATCCCGGCTGGCCTGGTGAAGGAAATGCTGAAATGCAAAGACAACCTACAGGTGAGGCAACTGGGGGTGGAATGGTCCATTGCACAGGCAAAAGAACTGATGGAGAAAGGGGTACCCGTACTGCATTTTTATACGATGGGCAAATCGGATAACATACAGAAAATCGCTAAAGCCGTATTTTAATCTAATTTTTTCTTGTATTAGCAGTACAGATAACTCACTAAAATCTACCTTTGCACGAAAACACCCTTATGCGCATCCCCGAGCAGTTTTACCGGAAACAAAAACAACTGGCCGTTCTGGTTGATCCCGACAAGTTATCCGACAAACAACTGGAAGAAACAGCCCGTAATGCGCAAAAGGCCGGGGTGGATTACATTTTTGCCGGCGGCAGCCTGCTGATCAATGATAATTTGTACCAAAGCATCAGGATCGTTAAAGATAACTGCGATATTCCCGTTATTATTTTTCCCGGCAACAATTACCAATTGGCCAGCAATGCCGATGCCATTTTATTTTTGTCGCTCATCTCGGGCCGCAACCCCGACATGTTAATTGGTATGCATGTAATCGCAGCACCTTACATCAAACTGAGCGACATCGAAACCGTCCCAACAGGTTATATGCTGATCGATAGTGGTAAACCCACATCGGTGACTTATATGAGCAACTCCTTCCCCATCCCCCGCGACAAAAAAGACATTGCTGCCTGCACCGCTATGGCTGGCGAAATGCTTGGGCTAAAGATCATATACATGGATGCAGGTAGTGGAGCTGAAAGAAGTGTGCCGGTAGAAATGATCCGGTTTGTAAAAGATTCCGTTGGCATTCCAATGATGATTGGCGGAGGCATCAGGACACCGGAACAATTGCGGGCCAAATACGAGGCCGGAGCCGACATTGCCGTCATCGGCACCCGCTTTGAGAACAATCTCGATGGTATGTTATCTTTCGGCGAAGCTAAAACCGCGTTCAATCACTAATAAATTTGCCGTTATGATTCCTTTTCGTATCCTTCTCACCATTTCTGCTCTGTTGTTCGCCCTTATTTCTTTTACCCAGGATATCAATCCGAAACTCGACAGCAAAACCTGGCTCGATAACGAGCCCCGAATTATTAATGATTATCGTGTTACTAAAGTTTTTGGCTCCACTGACTATGACCGCAGGGCTTACAACTTTATGCCGCTGACGGCTGTGGCCTACATGAACCTGAACCAGTTAAAGGAAAAGACCAAAGCAACGGCAGCAAAAGAAAAATGGGGGCAGGAAAAACGGGATAAAAAACTTGCGGAACTTGATTCGGTGGCCTGTGGCGGAGCTATTGAAGTTTATATCAGCAGATACCAGGAAGAAAATGCCAATCTCAAATGGTTTTTTGTGATCCTCCGGGGCGAAGAGGACAAAGACAAATTATGGGAACGCGAACTTGGCTACCAGGCGCCCCAGGTGCCTTACGAACGCGGATGGTGGAATTACAAGGTAGTGTACCTACCTATTGAGGTGGAACTGCCCTTTTACATTTACCTGAACGACAAGCACAGCCGGAATTTATCCGATTTCAAATTCCGCATCGAACAATATACAAACAATCAGAATTAACCCCCGAAAAATAAATAAAGAAACATCCATGAAAACATCAAAAAGCTATTTCAAAATAATTTTATTTCTGGCATTCTTGGTACAGGCTTCCACCTTCTTCGGACAGGACAAATTTCTCACCCTGAAAGACATTACCTATCAGAATCCGGCCATTTTTCCGACACGTATGCACCAGCTCCAGTGGGTCGGCGAAACCGATAGTTACGTATATGCTAAAGAAAATGCCATCTATAAAGTAACAGCCAAAAGGGGAACAGAAACCCTGCTGTTCGACCTCGATATGCTGAACAAAGGAATGTACAGCAATGGTTATGACTCGCTCAGGCGGCTGCCTGTGGTTACGTTCAACCACGACAAATCATGCTGGTTTACGTCAGGAAACATCTATTATGCTTATGATTTTAATTCATTCGAACTGAAAAAAATAAACACCCTGCCCGATACGGCTGAGAACATCGAGTATCACCAACAGACCGGTTTCGCCGCGTTTACCATTAAAAATAATCTGTATTACGCCATCAACGGGCAGGTAAAACAGATCACTTTTGATGAAGACCCCGGAATAGCCAATGGCCAAACAGTGCACCGCAACGAATTTGGTATCAGCAAAGGAATTTTCTGGTCGCCGGCCGGAAACAAAATCGCTTTCTACCGGAAAGACGAATCTATGGTGGCCGATTACCCACTGGTAAACATCAACACCCGCATCGCCACCGTGGAAAACACCAAATACCCGATGGCGGGTGAGAAAAGTGAAGAAGTTACGCTCGGTGTTTTTGACCTGGCATCCGGCAACACCGTTTTTATGAATACCGGAGAACCCAGGGAGCAATACCTCACATCGGTAAGCTGGGGGCCCGATGGCAAATACATTTATATTGCCTTGCTAAACCGCGACCAGAATCATCTGAAACTTACCCAGTATGATGCTGCCACCGGGAATTTTGTAAAAACCCTGTTCGAAGAAAGCAGCCCCAAATATGTAGAACCGGAACACCCGCTTTATTTCCTTCCGGGGCAAAAAGACCAGTTTATCTGGTTCAGCGAGAAAGACGGATACGATCATCTGTATCTTTACAACACCGATGGCGACCAGATCAAGCAACTTACAAAAGGCGAATGGGTTGTAACGGGCTTTATAGGATTCTACGGAGATCAAACCATATATTTCAGTGCCACAGCCGATGGCCCGTTGCAAAAGAATATTTATTCCTACAACCTGAAAAAAGAGACGATGACACGCATCAGCCCTGACCACGGAACACATGGCGCCAGAATCAGTTCGGACGGAAAATATATCCTAGACTATTACAGCAGCACCGATGTAACCCGGGAATATAAGTTGTTTAACAACAAAGGAAAAACGATACGCGTTCTGCAGCAAGATGCCAATTCGCTGGCAGATTACAAAATGGGCGACATGTCGATTTTTACTTTAAAGGCTGAAGACGGCACTGACCTCTATTGCCGGCTGATCAAACCAGTTGATTTCGACAACACAAAAAAATATCCGGTTATCGTTTATGTGTATGGGGGTCCTCATGCCCAACTCATCACCGACTCATGGCTGGGTGGAGCACGGCTATTCCTGTACTACCTGGCACAGAAAGGCTATGTGGTGTTCACGCTCGACAACCGCGGGTCAGCCAACAGGGGGCGCGACTTTGAACAAACCATTTTCCGGAACTGTGGAACAGCCGAGATAACCGACCAGATGACGGGTATGGATTACCTGAAGACTCTGCCATACGTGGATGCTGACCGTATCGGCGTAGACGGCTGGAGCTACGGCGGTTTTATGACTGTTTCGATGATGTTGAGAGAACC
>DGOT01000032.1:0-3402 GCA_002389465.1 Bacteroidales bacterium UBA4459
CTTAATTGCAATGAGAAAAACAGTGGAGCGATCCTTTAATAATAGGCACCATCGTCAGAAATAATAAAATTACGCGACAAGCAAATTCTCATAGTGAATTTACGAAGAAAAACCCCGCCTTTTGAGCGGGGTTTTTTAGCGCATGAAATAGTGTTCCTCTTGCTTTGTTTATTTATAGAATTGGTTTGTATATAAAACTTTGATCCGTCTTTATAGGATTCATCCTTTAGTGGATGCGTATAATCTTTATCATTCCCGGCTAATTCGACTAATGAACCATCTGCATCTACAAACGTAGTTTGCCTGCACTTTACTCCGGATGATAGTGGTCATCTTGCTTTGTCTATTGATAGAATTGGTTTGTATATAAAACTTTGATCCGTCTTTATTTGACTGTACATTAGCACATTATAAAAGCTATTTTAAATGAATCGCAATCTTAATTTTTTAAACTAAAACTTAAAAGTAATGAAAACAAGAATCGCAACCTTGATGATGGTATTAGGCATTTTTATTGCAACAACCGCCTTTGCCAGTGAACCTGTCCCCGCTTCAAAAGCTGTCTCCAAATCAGTAGCTGAGTATATTGAAAAGAATCTTGACTATCCTGAATTTGCCATAGAAGAAAAGTTCGAATGCTGCGTGATGGCAGAAATAACAATTCAGGAGGATGGTACATTTCTCGTAACCGGATGTAATTGCATGGACAAGAGGATGAAAAAATATGTAGCAAAGGCTATTTATAAGATGGACGAAAAATCTGACTATTATGCTCAATTTGCAGGTCAACAGATTTATATGAAAATAATCTTTGATCTTAAGTTAGTCTGAGGGGCCTTTGATTAATTTAAGCAATGCAGACAGCTCCGGGAGAAATTCCGGAGCTTTTTTTGTCTTTAAAATCAACTGATTTGATTTAGCCGGATATTAACCGGGAAAGTCATAGTCTATATGCTCGAGGAACAGACCTTCGGCAGGCACGGAAAAACCCGCCTTCGACCGGTCCTTTGCTTCGATAATATGTGGCATATCAACCACCTCTAATTTTTCTTTACCGATTTCCAATAGAGTTCCCACAATAGCGCGTACCATATTTCGTAAAAACCGGTCAGCTTTGATGGTAAACACCAGCATGTTATCGATTTCTTCCCAGTATGCTTCAAATATGTTACAATTATTCGTTTTGGTTTGCGTATGTAGTTTTGAGAAACTCGTAAAATCAGAGTAATCGAACAGGAAATTGCATGCTTTTTTCATTTTGTTCACGTCCAGCGGAGCATGATAGTAGTATGATTGCCCGGCTTTAAACGGGTCTTTTTGCTTGCTGATGTAATATTTATAGGTTCTGCTCAGAGCATCAAAGCGGGCATGGAAATCAGGTGGAACTTCAAATATGTTGTAAACAACAATGTCTCCGGGCAAAAAAGCATTCAGGCGAAAAGCCAGTTCGCGGGTCGATTCCAACGGCTGCTTTCTATCAAAATGAGCATAAAATTCCCGGGCATGAACCCCTGTATCGGTCCGTCCGCACCCGGTCATGTTGACTTCTTCGTTCAGCATGAGCGAAACTTTTTCGTTCAACTCCTGCTGCACGGTACGCGCATTATCCTGCACCTGCCAACCATGGTAAGCTGCTCCGTTGTATGCGAGTTTAATAAAATACCTGTTCACAACGATTGGCTATTCGCTATCCTTTACTTTTTTAATATTTCCCAGGCCATTGGTGTCAAAGTTCTTTGAATCCGGATCACCTTTGTACCTGATAGAGCCCACGCCGTTTAGCGTAGCAGTCAGGCGCCCGGTTGCATGTACCTGAGCCCCACCCACACCCGAAACCGTGACATCCATATCCTTCGTTATCAGGTTGTATCCGCTAAAACCGCCAACGCCCTCAACACGCACTACAGCCTTATCGGCAGTTCCTTTCACATCCAGCGAACCCGTTCCGTTCATGTTGCCGGTGAATTTTGAACAATTGAGGTCGAGGTACATATTACCCGTTCCCCTAAGTGTTGCCGTCAGCTCATCAGCCGAGAAAGGCCCTTTGCATCTGACAGAACCAGCTCCCGACAATGCAACACTGTTTATGGATGTAAAGTAAACATTGATGGTTGCCGACTTGAACAGTTTGGTGATATTTTTATTCTTATCCGTAGTACTAATAACAAGCGTATTCCCCTCGTTGTTAACATTTATGTAATCAAAAACATCTTCTTTACTACTTTCCAGAACCACTTTTGCCGTAGCAGAGGGTATAAGCACCCACTTGGCCGACCCTTCGAATTTCACCTGGTTAAACGGTGCCACATCTACTTCCTTCTGTTCCTGAGCATTGATGAAAGGAACAAAAAACAAGAAAAGTACTGTGATAACTAACACTTTAAATCTCATAGTTTTATTTTTTTTAAAAGTAAGTACATTTTGCAAATAAACACTAAATTCTCCTGATTGAAAAGAAGATATTTTAACATGCTATTTGTAAAAAACGCACAGTAAAATAAGCTAAAACCTTATCTTTGGCAAAACTATCATTTTTAATGATCAACCTGGCTGAAAGCATATCTACATTATCCAACAATATGCTGTTATTGTTGCTCTCCGGACATTCGGGATCATTGGACTCCCTGGCAGCCTATCCGCTAATCTTCGGTATTATTGCCGCCATGGCACATGTTCTCTCGGGCCCGGATCATTTGGCAGCAGTTGGCCCGCTTGCTGTTAACGTGAAGATCAAATCGTGGTTGATTGGTATGTCGTGGGGTATTGGCCATTTAACAGGCATGCTGCTTATTGGCGTTTTATTTTTTTATTTCAGGGAGCTGATACCTGTCGATTATATTTCAGATAACAGCGAGAAAATAGTTGGTGGTCTGCTCATTGTTATCGGCATATGGTCTCTGAGCAGATTATACCGATACAATTCGTCAAAAAAGCACAAGCATGTACATACCCACCAGACGGATGAAGGAGAGACATATATTCACCATCATGAACACAAACACGGTGATGCTACCGTGCACATACACACCCATCAAAAGCATGAGAAACAAACCTACTGGGCAGCTTTGGGTATAGGCATTATTCATGGGCTGGCAGGTGTTTCGCATTTTATCAGCCTCTTACCTACGCTGGCATTCCCAAGCAAAACTGATTCGGCGTTCTACCTTGTTGGATTTGGTATCGGAACAATATTTGCAATGGTACTCTTTTCAGTTATACTGGGATATATGGCCCAAAAAGCGAGCAGAAACAAACGGAACCTGATGCTTAAAATCATCACCGGAATAACAGGCTTATGTGCCATTTTTGTGGGAATCTACTGGATCTTTTATACCATCTAAACCATCCGTAAATTATGCATACGAATAAACTTTATTTACCAATTATAGTGCTCATCTTTAT
>DGOT01000032.1:3435-3815 GCA_002389465.1 Bacteroidales bacterium UBA4459
AACTTTGGTTTTGACGGGGGCGTTCAATTTACAAATACAAACAACAAAACAACCCTGAACCCGACCAGCAGAAAGACAGGTTATACTTTTGGCCCATATGCCGAATACTTCATTTCAGACTTGTTCAGCGTAAAACTGGGCTTATATTTTGACAACCGGGGATTTAAAATAGATGATCTGTACGTTGGCTTAGCTGACAGTTCAGTGCTGTACCCCGACAGCATTGTTTACAGCGCAAAAAGTTACCTGCATATAACAAGGAATTACAGCATTAACTACCTAACCATGCCTCTGAGTATTAATTACGTAAAAGGCACAGATAAATTTAAAATTTTTGTTCAGGTAGGCGTTTACTATTCATTGTTGCTTGGTGCCCAACA
>DGOT01000025.1 GCA_002389465.1 Bacteroidales bacterium UBA4459
CACCTCGGTATTCCGTTTTCGTTGTCAGGAGCCCTGAAACTCATCAATAAAGCGGAATACAAACAAATTGATACGGCAACAATCAATGGAAAATCGTTCATCAGCATTGCCGGTATGGGTTTCGATGCCCTGATCGCCAAAAAGTTCGCTTCAGGAAACGAACGCGGATTTGCGGCTTATATGCTGCATATAGCCAACTCGTTTCTCAGTTATAAACCAAAAAGATACACACTTAAAATTGGCACTACAACATTAAATACCAAGGCGCTATTCATCTCCTTTGCCAACTCCAACCAATTTGGCTACAACACGCAGATTGCACCCAATGCCAAACTGACCGACGGCAAACTTGATGTGTGTATTGTACAAAAACCAAAGCTGTTCGAAATACCACTCATCACGAATCTGCTGCTTTTAAGAATGATCGACAAATCACCTCATGTCAACATCTTTCCTGCAAACGAATTATGGGTAGAGCGCAAAAAAGGAAAATATGTCAACATTGACGGTGAAGCTGTCCGGATGAAAAAAAGAGTACACATAAAAGTTGTTCCTTTGTCGTTAAAAGTAATTATACCGCAACATGTCAAAAAAGAAATCTGATCACCGCATCGTTTACTCAACTAACCCTGATTTTACACCTTATGAAGAACACGAAGATGATCAGAAAGCTACCTTACCTCCCAGGCAGCAAAAACTATACATCAGCCTGGACAAAAAGCAGCGAAAAGGTAAAAAAGTAACGCTTGTCACCAACTTTACGGGTACTGATGACGACCTCAAAACATTGGGGAGTACCCTTAAATCGAAATGTGGTGTGGGAGGCAGTGTCAAAGACGGAGCGATCCTCATCCAGGGTGAATTCAGGCAAAAAGTGAAAGAACTGCTTGAAAAAGACGGGTATAAATGTATCCTTTCCGGTGGCTGAAAGATTGGGGTTAGTGAGCATCCGATTAGCCTCGCCAACGAATGAATTCGTTGGCTGCCTTTCTATCGTCCCTCCGGGACTTGAATTCCCATCCCATAGGGATCGAAGGACCACAAGCCGTGGAACTCATTCCGCGGTGAAAAAAAACATATCTTATATCTAATCCGTCTGCCATCCGCACGCTGGTAAACCGACAGGCAGGCATCTGTATCAAAAGAATTTCAAATGCTAACCAGAGTCCGCACTCGTTGCATTGCGTTAAATGAGGATAAGAAGTGAGAATAAATCCTTTTATTCCGGTAGTCCGTAGGTATCCACTACATAATCAATATCCTTGTCACCACGTCCGCTTAAATTCACAAAAATCGATTTTTGCGGATTCTGTTGCGCCAGTTTAATTGCATAAGCCACCGCATGGGCACTTTCAAGCGCCGGAATAATTCCTTCAAGCCGACTTAATTCATAAAATGCATCGATAGCTTCTTTGTCGTTAATGGTATCATATTGCACTTTTTTTAAGTCTTTTAGCATGCTGTGTTCCGGTCCGACGCCAGGGTAATCGAGGCCGCTGGCAACGGAATAAACAGGTGCAGGATCTCCGTTTTCATCCTGTAACAAATAGCACTTAAAACCATGAATAACTCCAGGTTTACCCAGAGTCATAGTTGCCGCATGCTCCCCCGGATCAAGCGATCTTCCGGATGGCTCAACACCGTAAATTTCGCATTCGTCATCTTCAAGAAATGCTGAGAAGATACCCATAGCATTGCTTCCACCGCCAACACAGGCAACAACTTTATCGGGTAATTCGCCGGTCATTTCAAAAAACTGTTCCTTTGCTTCAATCCCAACCACTCTTTGGAAGTCCCTTACCATCATCGGAAACGGATGAGGGCCAACTACGGAACCGATGCAATACAAAGAACTTACTGGATCTTCCAGGTAGGCATTAAACGCAGAATCAACGGCTTCTTTAAGGGTTTTTAATCCCTCGGAAACCGGAATAACTTTAGCACCAAGAATCTCCATACGAACTACATTGGGATGTTCTTTGGCCATATCAACCTCGCCCATATGAATCTCACATTCCAAACCGAAATAAGCTGCTGCAGTTGCTAAGGCAACACCATGCTGGCCGGCACCTGTTTCGGCAATAAGTTTCTTCTTTCCAAGATGTTTAGCCAGGAGAGCTTCTCCCATACAGTGGTTTAATTTATGCGCTCCTGTATGATTTAGATCCTCTCTCTTCAGATAAATTCGTCCCCCATATTTATTGGACAAACGGTTGCAAAAATAAACGGGCGTTGGCCTACCCTGGTAATGTTTGCGAATACTCCTCAGTTCAGAAATAAAATTATGTGATTTACTTATAGAAAAATAAGCTTCGGTAATCTTCTCCATTTCCTTTTCAAGCACCGGCGGAATAAACGCACCGCCATACGATTCGTAAAATCCCTTTTCGTTCGGGTAACTTTTGAAATAATTTTTCGGCATAATTTGTAAATTTTAGTTTTATCGAAGCCGGCAAAATTAGAAAATATATAGAACCATGCATTTGTTTGCACAGAATTGGAAGATAGCTTTTTCCGTTCTGGTACGATCTGCATCAAACTTTAACCCGTGCACAGGTACTCTATATCAAAATGATCCTTAAATTTGGCCTCCTTCTTTTATATAAAATATATCTGACATGAAAAAAATTTCACTTGTACTGCTTATCGTAGCCTTTGGCAGCAGCATTACCGCGCAAAACACAAAAGGTGCCTTGAACGAAGAAACTATTCAACGGCTCAGGGATAGTTTTAAAAAAACACCGGAGAACATAGCCCTGATGAATGCCGTAACACACAACGACATCAAAAAACTGGCTGATAGTCGTGCTAACGATGGAAAAGTAAATCACTACTTCACAAATACCGTGGAAACAAAAGCCATAACCAATCAGAAGTCATCCGGAAGATGCTGGCTATACACCGGGTTGAACACCATCCGACCTCTGGTGCAGGATAAATACAATATCGAAGAATTTGAGTTTTCACAAACCTACAGCTTTTTCTGGGACCAGCTGGAAAAGGCCAACCTGTTCATGGAAATTGCCCTAAGCACAGCGCACCTGCCCATAGACAACAGGAAGGTAACCTGGCTGTTCAAAAACCCGATCGGTGACGGGGGACAGTGGACCACCTTTGCCGACATTGTAAAAAAATACGGCCTTGTCCCGAAACAGGCCATGCCCGACAGCTACCAGAGCGAAAAAACCGCTATGATGCGCCGAATGATCAGCAGAAAACTAAGAAAAGACGGCTTACGTCTGCGCGAACTTGCCCTTTCCAGAATGGCAGACGAAAAAAAACAGGAGGTTAAACTTGAGATGCTGGAAGAGATATACAGGATGCTTGTTCTTACCCTGGGCGAACCGCCGGAATCGTTTGTATGGCAATACGAAACAAAAGACGGCGATCTAAGTTTGCCCAAAACTTATACACCCAAGGAGTTTTACAAAGAACTCATCGGCATCGATCTGGATGAATATGTGATGTTCATGAACGACCCGACACGTGATTATAACAAACTACACGAAGTAGAATTCGACCGCAACCTGGTAGAAGGGGCCAACTGGAAATACATTAACCTGCCGAACGACAAAATCAAAGAATTTGCCAAAAGATCGCTACTCGACAACAGGGCTATGTATTTTTCGTGCGATGTAGGCAAACAAATGGACAAGGACTACGGTACACTGGACGTCAACAACTACGATTACAACAAGCTGTTTGGCGTTCAATTCAACATGAGTAAAAAGGAGCGAATGCTCACTTTTGAAAGTGGCTCCACGCACGGCATGTCGCTGGCAGGGGTAAATATCCTTCCTGGCGGGTCCGTGGACAAGTGGCTGCTGGAAAACAGCTGGGGCAAAAAAACCGGACACAACGGCTACCTCACTATGACCGATCAATGGTTTGACGAATACATGTTCCGGTTGATCATCCATAAAAAATACATCGATGAAGATGTGTTAAAAATTCTGGAACAGGAAGCTGAATTGCTGCCCCCCTGGGACCCGGTTTTTGCCCCTGAACAATAAAAAAGTACCTTACTCACCTTTCGGCCATGAGCGATTTTAACATTCGGTATTGGGATCAATTGTATCAAAACGGACAAACGGGTTGGGACATAGGATACGTGTCCACGCCGTTAAAAGAGTATTTTGATCAACTGACAGATAAAAATATCAAAATTCTTATTCCCGGAGCTGGTAACGCTTATGAAGCCGAATATTTGCATAAGTCGGGTTTTACAAATGTTTATGTGCTCGATTTTTCGGCAGAAAGTATCCGGAAATTTCAAAAAAGATATCCTGAATTTCCGGAAGCACATCTTATCAGTGAGGATTTTTTTACGCATCACGGACAATATGACCTGATCATTGAACAAACATTTTTCAGCTCAATTGCCCGCAAATTACGCCCTGCTTATGCGCAAAAAATGCATGAACTCTTAAAGCCCGGAGGAAAACTTACGGGTTTGCTTTTCACCCATGAGTTTAATTTTCAGGCTCCTCCTTTTGGCGGAACCATTCAAGAATACAGAGATTTGTTTCAACCGTATTTTGCATTTAAAGCATTTGATATGACGTACAACTCCATTAAACCCCGCGCAGGAAGAGAATTATTTTTTATCTTGCAGAAGAAATAATTGTTTCTATTTTAGCAAAGAAATCAATAACAAATCTGATACCTATGAGCAAAATGATCATCCAAACTGTTGGAACAGTTACTAAAGAGGAAAAATTAACACGCGTTGAAAGCGAGACATTTACTAATATGTTACTGCTCGAATCACAACTTCCTTTCCCAGGCTACCACGGATTAACTGTACCTGATAAGCTGGAGCCTGATTCTGTATTTACCATCACAAAGCTCATGTATAATGATGAACGTATTATTCGCTGTATTCAGAGAGTAAAACAGAATCTGTCGGTTAAATTTGATGCAGCACCCGGCACGCTGAACCTTCAGAATAAGGATGTTCATTTTATCCGGTTTAAATATCTTCCATACCGTTCCGTGGGAGATGTTGTGGATGAATTTCAAAAATGTGGTATCGATTTCAAAAAAGGCAGAAAAATTGCTCCTTTCACAACCATCATCAAGGTAAGGAAGTTTTTCAGGCTGAATGAAATTGAGGACGGTATATTTGCCGACACGGAAGATGAACATATGGCCTATTTGCTCATTCCGATGCAATTACGTTGGAGTGCATTTAAAAAAATGACTACGGATATCAGGTATAATGTGCAAGATCCACATTATGATGCGGCACAGACAAGTATTTATGGCAAGCAGGGATTGCTCGACTTTGTGCGCATATGGGATAAAAACTCTTCTGTAGAAAAACTCAGGTATCTCCGGGAGAAATATCTGGAAGCTATCGAAAAGCTTTAAGTTTATGATTAACCTCATCAAGTCCGTACTCGAATATTTTAATGAGCTTCTTTTAAATGTTGGACTGTCGGAGTACTGGGCAAGCCATATTAGCCAGTTTACAGCGTTTCTGCTTTTGCTTGTATTCTCATATCTGACTTATTACGTCACATGGAAACTTATTCGCATAGTGCTTTTACCGATTTTTCAAAGATCGAAGAACCAATTTGACGATCTGCTGGTCAGACATCAGTTTTTCAGAAAGATCGCCTACCTTGTGCCAGCGATCATATTATACAACCTCTCCGACGAATCGTTAGCTATCTTCCCCGATTATGTGCAGATCTTCAACTCCATATTGGAGATATTTTTTGTTATTATTTCCATCCTGATAATAGACAGCCTGCTTTCGACACTTAACGACTTTTACGAGCGCTACGATTTTGCCAAAGATCACCCGATCAAAAGCCTGGTGCAAATTATTAAGATCATAATCTACATTATCGGCGGCCTGATCATTCTGGGTAACCTGATCAATAAAGACCTGAGTACGATTGTTATCGGTATGGGCACTTTGTCGGCTGTGCTAATGCTGATCTTTAAAGACCCCATACTCGGTTTTGTGGGCGGCCTGCAACTAATATTTAATAAAATGCTGTCCATAGGCGACTGGATCACGATGCCTAAATTCGGTGCTGACGGGATTGTACTCGAAATCAATTTAACAACGGTTAAAGTGCAAAACTGGGACAAAACCATTGTTACAATACCTACCTATAGTCTTATCAGCGACTCATTCCAAAACTGGCGCGGCATGGAAGAGGCCGGCGGAAGACGCATCAAGCGCGCACTGTATATTGATATGGACAGCATCACTTTTTGCACGGAAGGAATGCTGGAAAGATTCCATAAGATTGTAGTGCTGAAACCCTATCTGGAAAAGAAGGAAAAGGAACTGGAGGAATACAACAAGAAATTTAAACCTGACCCGTCATCGCTGGTAAACGGAAGGCGGCAAACCAATATCGGTGTGTTCAGAGCTTACCTGAAAGCCTACCTGCAAAACCATCCTGACATTCATAACAATATGACGTTTCTCGTGCGGCAGTTGCCGCCTTCTGAAAAAGGCTTACCTATCGAAATATACGTGTTCACTAAAACCACCGACTGGGCTGAATATGAAGACGTCCAGGCCGATATTTTTGATCACATCCTGGCGGTGACACCACAGTTTGATCTGAAAGTTTACCAGTTTCCTAACAATAGCTATTTAGTTGAGATGACCAACTCAAATTAACTGAATAATATAGCTTTTGGAAACCCGATATAAATCAAAACAATAGAAATGAGAAAAATAGTACTTGCGATTTTGATCTTCAGCATACTTGCTGGGAATATTTTAGCACAAGTAGAAGCAACAAAAGGAACCGCTATTAAAACAGCACCTTACCGTGTTGGAAAGTGGCTGCCATCTGATCAAGCTGTTTTGGATAATTGGTTGCGCGAGCTCATTGCTGAAACTGACGCAAACAAAACAACGTTGCTACCTGTTGTGGAAGATTTTAAAAATCTTATCGAAGGCTCCCCTGAACTTTTTATGCTGTTTAATCAGATGTTCGAACAGATTCCCAACAAACCGCCTTATAACCAAACTCCCACAGGCAAACCCCAGGTGCGGAATTACCTGCACATGCTTCAATTACTCAACCATCAGATGACAAAAGCTCCTGAATTCAATAAAACAGGACTGGTTGGTTTCCCCATCAATGGTATTCTTGACTGGCCTATGGGCACGCAGGCAGGCTCGGCTGCTTTTTTAAACAAAGATGTCAATATCCAGTTAAAAAAGATACTTCAGCAATGGGCCAAATTCCTGGACTCACCAAATTCGTGTTATGTACTAAGTGATAACCCTGAAACAGGATGGTTTGGTAAAGATGCCCGCGAAGCCATGCCGACTTTTGAAGAAGATTTTATCTGTGATCCGAAGCTGCCCTATCATGGTTTTACTTCGTGGGATGACTTTTTTACAAGACAGTTTCGTGATGGCAAGCGGCCCATAGCAAACCCTGAGGATCATAATGTAATTGCCAATGCCTGCGAATCGGCGCCTTACCGGATAGCCCGTGATGTGAAGTATCGTGACAAATTCTGGATTAAAGGGCAACCCTACTCACTGGAACATATGATGGCCGGAGACCCAATGACGGAACAATTTGTGGGCGGAACCATTTACCAGGCTTTTTTGAGTGCACTTTCCTATCACCGATGGCATAGCCCCATAAGTGGTAAGATTGTAAAAGCCTATTTGGTTGACGGTTCGTATTACGCCGAAGCTTTGTCAGAAGGTTATGATCCTTCGGGACCTAACGAATCACAGGCATATATCACGGAAGTCGCTACCAGGGCTCTGGTATTTATTGAAGCCGACAACCCGGATATTGGCTTAATGTGCGTTATGTTTGTAGGTATGGCTGAAGTTTCCACTTGTGACATTACCGTTTACAAAGGTCAGCATATCAGTAAAGGAGAGCAGCTTGGGATGTTTCACTTCGGTGGCTCAACACATTGCCTGATCTTCAGGCCTAGTGTAAAACTGGAATTTGACATACATGGACAGCAGGCAGGCCTCAATTCAGAAAATATCCCGGTAAGATCAAAAATCGCAACAGTAGTAAAATAATTTATATGAGCTGAATATAGGATGTCTGACTTTATGTATTTATTAAAATCGCAAAAAAGTATATAAACTATGGATAATCATGCTGTCGAAGAGCGAAAAAAAATTACCTGTTTTTCGGAGGCTCAGATTAACATTTCTGCTTTACTGGGCGGCCCTATCCCGCCGGGTATTATGTTCTATAGAAACTTCAGGACCCTTAACCGCCCAAAGGATGCTCTGTTTTCGGCACTGGTCACCTTTGTTTTTACACTTTTATTAATCTTTGTTCTTATCAAACTTCCTGATGGTGTAGTGGACAGAATTCCCAGTTTTGTGTTCACGGCCTTCTTTGCAATTATCACTGCTGTATTGTATCATTTCTTCCTGAAAAAAGAGATGAAAGAACTGAGTGAAGAGGAGAGCATCCGCGCCTCAAACTGGACTGTTGCAGGATATACAGTCCTCGGCTTTGTATTATTTATGTTGGTTACGTTTCTTATTGTCATGTCTGAGCCTCCTTTTGAAGGTGAACCTGTTCAGATAGGCGAAACCGATAATGAGGTTTATTATCAGGGATATGTTACGGAAGAAAATATCCAGCTGCTAACCTATACGCTTCAGGATCTCGGATATTTCAGCGCAGAAACCTCTAACGCTGTGCAGATCAAACATCAGGAAAATAAATTTACGGTAACCATTCCGACAAGGAAATCTTTCTGGGATGACCCGGAAATCAATTCTGCGGTTATGATACTAAAAAGCGAACTCAGTTTAAATTACGAATCCGAAGTCATCATCATCCTTGAGGACTATGACTTTATAGGGAAAAGAATCACTAAAGAATATTAAAACAGCACCTAATTATAAAAAGGAAAATGCCTCACCATCCGGAGCATGGAGTTTTTCCAGCTATCCGGTGCTGTGTCCATAAATACGTTTCCCTTATTCTGGTCGTAAAGTAAAGTTCCGTCGCTTTTAAAAATACTGATATACACAGGGCTGTTGAACTACTTGTGGCAATGGTTTTAAAATTTAAAATAGTCTTTTAAAAATTCTCTTGTCAATAGGAACACACTTACCTATTTTGTTGTCTGCTTCAACAACTTTTTAAGAGCTATGATAAACCAAACAGTATAATGCCCCGGATGGTCTTCCACATCTTTCACCAGCCAGTCCATTGGCACATATTTCCAGTCTTCAACCTCTTCCGGGTTTGGATTGGGTTGGGCATTGGAATGCCCGATAAAAACGTGGTCAAATTCGTTTTCAATCAATCCATCGCCTACATCGGATTTATATATAAACTTAAATGCTTCTTCTATGTCGCATGTAAATCCCATCTCTTCATTCATTCTGCGGATGGCAGCTGATTTAATTTCCTCACCAGCCTTCGGATGACTACATACGGTGTTGGTCCACAAACCTCCCGAGTGATATTTCTCGGAAGCTCTTTTCTGTAGCATCATCTCTCCCTCACTGTTAAACACAAATACGGAAAATGCCCTGTGAAGTTCTCCCCTCTCGTGGGCTGTTATTTTTTCCATTGTTCCCAATGGCTGATCATTTCTATTTACAAGAAGAACATATTCGACTGACATTATCTTTTTTTTAACTAAAGGTCAAAAGTAAAGATTTTAATTAAAATTGATCTAAATAATGAACTTTTTTTATGCTAAGTTCATCAATTATATTCTATGGCAAGTTATACTTCTACAGGCATACCGGTTAATGAGGCAAGCCCGGAAAATAGACTCGCCAGAACAGCTAATAAATGAAAAATTGCAAGTTGTGAGATGAATTACCTGCTTGTATGGCAGTTAAATCCTATTTTTACCTTTTTATTTATCCACAAAAAGAAACAGCCGAATGCGCGACAGGTCAGGTCGTATAATAAATAATTCTTTAGCCAAAGGGGCTAAAGTGATTAAGATCCTGGCCGTGAAAGCCACAGAAGAGAACAGTAAAAAAATATTAACCCCCATAGGTGTCTCCAGTGCCAATATTTCTGCAATTGGCGCAAAAAGCGATTTCGAGTTTATCGAAAAACGGGCTTCTTACCTCTTCAATCTCCTTCCGGTAGCTTTAAAGTATTTATTAGCACTGGAACGTTTTCCGGGCAATTGGCTTAAAATCACCTTGTCGGTAACTGTTATTGTTGGTCTTCTATCTAACTATCTCGGGCCTACACAACAGATTCATATAGTTTACAATCCCATCTCTATTTTATTGGTGTGGAACCTTTTAGTATATCTCTTTATAGCTATTC
Organism: Bacteroidales bacterium UBA4459; assembly: GCA_002389465.1. Taxonomy (GTDB): domain Bacteria; phylum Bacteroidota; class Bacteroidia; order Bacteroidales; family F082; genus UBA4459. The sequence goes on from DGOT01000025.1 coordinate 10,281, forward strand.
ACGGGTTTCTGCACATTCGAATTCCTGCCATTAAAAGAAGGGGAAAAGTACCGGAAGAATCTTTCGAAGAAAACAGGGAGCGCGACAGGGATAAAAAAC
>DGOT01000108.1:0-356 GCA_002389465.1 Bacteroidales bacterium UBA4459
GCCATGCGTGAAATGATTCTTGCCGAAGACGAAGAAGGCCGGAGAGAAGCGCTTGACAGGTTATTACCCATGCAACGGGAAGACTTTGAAGGTATTTTCGAAGCTATGAAGAATCTCCCTGTTACGGTTCGCTTATTGGATCCTCCTTTACACGAATTTGTTCCGCACGACCCGAAAGGCCAGAAAGAAATGGCAGAAGTAATGGGCGTTGCACCTAAAGTGATCAAAGAAAAAGTTGAAGAACTTTCGGAATTTAATCCAATGCTCGGACACCGCGGTTGTCGTTTAGGAAACACCTATCCTGAAATTACCGAAATGCAAACCCGCGCTATCATCGAAGCTGCCTTAAATCTTAA
>DGOT01000108.1:413-11176 GCA_002389465.1 Bacteroidales bacterium UBA4459
AGGTTTTTGAAGAAAGAGGTGATAAGATCGATTACCTTGTAGGCACCATGATCGAGATTCCGAGAGCAGCACTGACGGCAGATGAGATTGCCAAATCAGCTGAATTCTTCTCTTTTGGCACAAACGACCTTACGCAAATGACCTTTGGTTATTCGCGGGATGATGCCGGAAAATTCCTCCCGATATACATCGAGAAAGGCATCCTTAAAAACGATCCTTTCCAGGTGCTTGATCAGGAAGGCGTTGGCCAACTGGTCGAAACTGCCGTTAAAAAAGGAAAGAAAACCCGCAAAAAGATCAAGTTGGGTATCTGCGGCGAACATGGGGGCGAACCCAGTTCTATTGAGTTTTGTCACCGTGCCGGATTGCACTATGTCAGCTGCTCTCCGTATCGCGTTCCGATAGCACGGCTTGCTACGGCACAGGCTGTTATTATGAATAAAAAAAGTTGGAAGAAGAAAAACTAACAGCAGATTCTGAATTATTAACAAAGTCATATGTGAAATTTCGCATATGACTTTGTTCTTTTTAAGGCATAAATTCGTAAAATTGCAATTCAAACCTAAATTTTAAATCTTTAACAAATAACCAATGGCAGCAGACTTAAATAAGATCAAAAAAGATCTCGAAAATTATGGAATTACTAACGTCAGGGAAATTATCCATAATCCCTCCTATAATTTTCTTTTTGAAGAAGAGTTAAAACCTGATCTGGAAGGTTTCGAAAAAGGACAATTGACAGAACTTGGGGCTGTAAATGTAATGACCGGAAGATTTACAGGCCGCTCTCCTAAAGATAAATATATTGTGTACGAAGGAAAAGCCATTGATACGGTATGGTGGGCCGAGCAAGCCAAATCATCCGACAACAAACCCATCGACAATGGCACATGGAAAAAACTATACGATATAGGCGCGGAGCAGTTGACCGGCAAAAGATTATTTGTTGTGGACGGCTATGCTGGCGCTAACGAGAACTCGCGTTTGAAAGTCCGTTTTATTTTGGAAGTTGCCTGGCAGGCTCACTTTGTTAAAAATATGTTCATCCGGCCGACTGAGGAAGAACTTACCTCATTTGAACCTGATTTCGTTGTGTTAAACGCAGCTAAAACAACAAACCCCGACTGGAAAAGCATGAAAAGAACGGATGGTGTTCCGTTCAACTCAGAAGTATTTGTCGCTTTTAATTTAACCGAGGGAAGAGCCGTTATTGGTGGAAGCTGGTACGGTGGCGAGATGAAGAAAGGCATCTTTTCGATTATGAATTATTACCTACCGCTAAAAGGCATTGCTGCCATGCACTGCTCTGCCAACTTAGGAAAAAATGGGGATACAGCTATTTTCTTCGGACTTTCCGGAACCGGAAAAACGACACTTTCAACCGATCCGAAGCGCGCTTTGATCGGGGATGATGAACACGGATGGGACGATGACGGAATTTTTAATTTTGAAGGTGGCTGTTATGCCAAAACTATTCATCTGGACAAAGAAAGCGAACCGGATATTTACAATGCCATTAAGCGTGATGCTCTTCTGGAAAATGTAACCGTTGACGAAAACGGAAAAATTGATTTTGAAGACGGGTCGGTAACACAAAATACAAGGGTTTCCTACCCAATTTACTATATTGAAAACATTGTTAAACCTGTGTCGAAAGCAGGCCCGGCCAAAAAAGTAATCTTTTTAACTGCCGACGCATTCGGCGTGATGCCCCCGGTATCCAAACTAACACTTGAACAAACACAGTACCATTTCCTTTCAGGATTTACGGCCAAACTCGCCGGCACCGAAGTGGGCGTGACAAAGCCGCAACCTACATTTTCAGCATGTTTTGGAGCGGCCTTCCTGACACTGCACCCCACCAGATACGGAAAAGAATTGATAAAAAGAATGGAAGAAAACGGTGCGGAAGCATACCTGGTAAATACCGGATGGAACGGAACGGGAAAACGTATCTCAATTAAAGATACCAGAAGTATTATTGACGCCATCCTGGATGGGTCCATTGAAAAAACAGAGACTAAATTCATTCCTGTATTTAACCTTGAAGTACCTACAAGTCTTCCCGGTGTCGATCCGGGCATCCTTGATCCACGTGACACATACGATGACCCGGCGGTTTGGGATGAAAAAGCTAATGACCTTGCCAAACTCTTTATTGAGAATTTTGAACAATATACCGATAACGAACAGGGAAAAGCATTGGTTGTTGCCGGACCTCAACTTTAGAACCAAAAATCAATCAGTATATATGGGCTTCCGTTTGCGGGAGCCCTTTTTTATTTCATGCGAAAAAGTCACGAGGTTTATCTTCTCAGATAACCCGCGCTTGCTTTTCACAGCTGAATTTCGTATCTTAACGGGGTCAATTAAAACTGAGAAGCTATGCAAACTTACCTACTTCTTACCAAGCTGGCCCCCGAAGCCAACGAGCAGTTAAAAGACCGGGGCAGAACCAGCCACGAATGGTACAATCAAGTTAAAAAGGAATGCCCCGATGTTAAATTTATTGCTCATTACGCTTTACTGGGGCAGTATGATTTCCTGGATATTTACGAGGCACCTGATGAGGAAACAGCCACAAAAATATCTATGATCAGCAGGATGGGCGGAGCCCTCTACGCCGAAACGCTCATCGCTATGGAACATAAAAAGTTTATTGAACTGGTGAATTCGATGGGCTCTTAAAATTCGAAATGATAGCTGATGGAAATACTCCTTGGTTTGGGGTTCGACATGTCGATCAGGTTTTAAGCACTGCCTTGTGCCAGTGCTCAAGGTATTTCTTAACGTGTTTTTTATCCATCTTAGGATTGAATTTCCGCTCCAATGTCCATTGTTTCTCCAATGCGGGAATATCCTTCCAGTAGCCCGTGTTCAGACCGGCCAGATAAGCAGCACCCAACGAAGTGGTTTCTAGAATGGCAGGCCGCTGGACCGTTTTTTGTAGAATGTCCGCCTGGAATTGCATCAGGAAATTATTGGCAGAGGCCCCCCCGTCAACACGGATACTTTTAATCTTCACCCCGATGTCCTGCTCCATAGCATGGAACACATCATAGCTTTGATAGGCAACCGACTCCAAAGCGGCACGGGCAATGTGCTCTTTCTTGGTTCCCCGTGTTATACCTGTGATAATACCTTGTGCATGCTGGTTCCAGTGGGGAGCTCCCAGGCCTGTAAACGCAGGAACAAAATAGACTCCGTTGTTGTCCGAAGTATTTTTTATCATGGTTTCCACTTCCGCTGTTTCTTCAAAAAAATCCAGTTCGTCACGCAGCCATTGCACTACCGCACCACCCACAAACACACTTCCTTCGAGCGCGTATGTTACCTTATCTCCAAGCTTCCAGGCAATTGTTGTGATCAGCCGGTTACTGGACATAGCTGGCCGATTGCCAATGTTCATCATCAGAAAACACCCGGTTCCGTATGTGTTTTTAGCCATCCCCTGATCCATACACATCTGCCCGAACAATGCCGCCTGCTGGTCGCCTATCAACCCGGCAATGGGAATCTCGGAGTTTAAAACAGAAGCTGTCGTTTTAGCAATTATTTTGTCGTTGGAAACTACTTCCGGAAGCAGTCCGGCAGGAATATCAAAAAGTTTCAGCAACTCTTCGTCCCATTTCATTGTACTGATGTTGAACAACATGGTGCGAGAAGCATTGGTTACGTCGGTCACATGCGTGCGACCGTGTGTCAGGTTCCATACCAGCCAGGTATCTACTGTTCCGAATGCCAGCTCTCCTTTGGCTGCACGGCGCCTTGCTCCTCTTACGTTATCGAGTATCCATTTTATTTTTGTTGCCGAAAAGTAGGCGTCTATCTCTAAACCTGTCTTTTGTTTTACAAGCTCGCCGTAACCATTCTTTTTCAACTGTTCGCACATCCCTGCTGTGCGGTGGTCTTGCCAAACAATCGCATGATATACCGGTTTTCCCGTAGCTCTGTCCCAAATGATGGTTGTTTCTCTCTGATTGGTAATGCCAATGGCAGCAATTTCCTCCGGCTGGACACCAAACCTGGCGATCACCTCCGAAGCCACACCAATCTGCGATGACCAAATGTCCATCGGATCATGCTCTACCCACCCAGGTTGCGGAAATATCTGCCGGTATTCTTTCTGGGCTATCGAACATATGTCACCGTGTTCATTATAAATGATCGCTCTTGAACTTGTTGTTCCCTGGTCAAGGGACAGAATATATTTTTCAGTCATAAGTTAACATCCATTCTATCTTCAAAAATAAGTGTTTTAATTAAATCTTTTACGTTTAGCTCTCCCTGCTTAATTGTCTTATTTTTGCCATCAGAAAATACGCATGAATTTCAAACTAACATCTGATTATAAACCGACAGGTGACCAGCCTGAAGCTATCCGGCAGCTTGTGGAAGGTCTGCAGCGCGGCGACAGAGCGCAAACATTACTGGGAGTCACCGGATCGGGCAAAACATTTACTATTGCCAATGCTTTGGCCAGAGTGAACCGACCGGCACTTGTACTAAGCCACAACAAAACACTGGCTGCACAGTTATACGGTGAGTTCCGGCAATTTTTTCCGGAAAACAAGGTGGAATATTTTGTTTCGTACTACGATTACTACCAGCCTGAAGCATTTATTCCGGTAACCAATACTTATATTGAAAAGGACCTCTCCATCAACGAGGAAATTGAAAAGTTAAGGTTGAGCACAACATCCTCATTGCTTTCAGGACGCCGGGATATTATTGTCGTTTCCTCCGTTTCATGTATCTACGGCATCGGAAATCCTGATGATTTCACAAACAATGTGGTTACTCTTCTGAAAGGAATGAAACTGAGCAGGAATAAGTTTCTGCGCGACCTGGTCAATGCTCTTTATTCGCGCAACGAAGTTTCGCTCGAGCGAGGCAATTTCCGGGTAAAGGGTGATACCGTGGATGTCTTCCCGGGCTATGCCGACTATGCTTACCGTATTATATTTTGGGGTGATGAGGTTGAGAACCTGGAGATGATTGACCCGCTGGACGGAAAAGTGATCGAATCGAGAGAAGAGATAGCTATATACCCGGCCAATATTTTTGTCACTTCCCAGGATAAGATGAAATCAGCGCTCAGGGATATCCAACTCGATATGGCCCGGCAGGTTGCCTACTTTAAGGAAATGGGACATCACCTGGAAGCTAAACGGCTGGAAGACCGGGTGACCTACGATGTAGAAATGATGCGTGAATTGGGCTATTGTTCGGGCATTGAAAATTATTCGCGGTATTTTGATGGCCGCGCACCCGGAACCCGGCCTTTTTGCCTGCTGGATTATTTCCCGGATGATTACATTACGATAATCGATGAGAGCCATGTGACCATTCCGCAGATCAGAGGTATGTACGGCGGCGACAGGTCGAGGAAACAGAATCTTGTAGAATATGGTTTTAGACTGCCGGCTGCCATGGACAACCGTCCTTTAAAGTTTGACGAGTTTGAAGAGCTGACAGGACAGACCGTTTATGTGAGTGCCACACCTGCCGATTATGAACTGCAACAGTCAGAAGGCATTGTTGTAGAGCAACTGATACGGCCAACAGGACTTCTTGACCCCATCATCGAAGTCAGGCCCAGCATCAACCAGATTGACGACCTGCTGGACGAGATCGATAAGACGATTAAAAGGAACTACCGTGTTCTGGTGACAACCCTTACCAAAAGGATGGCTGAAGAGCTTAGTAAATACCTGATCCGACTGAACATAAAAACCCGGTACATCCATTCGGATATTGATACACTTGATCGAGTGGAGATTATGCGCGACCTCCGGCTCGGTAATTTTGATGTTTTGGTAGGTGTCAACCTGCTGCGGGAAGGACTCGACCTTCCGGAAGTTGCCCTGGTAGCCATACTGGATGCTGACAAAGAAGGGTTTTTACGTTCAGAAAGATCGCTGACGCAAACGGCTGGAAGAGCAGCACGTAACCTGGACAGCAAAGTGATTATGTATGCCGACAAAATGACCCATTCGATGGAAAGAACTATTGAGGAAACCAACAGGAGAAGAGAGAAACAGCTGAAATACAATACGGAGCACGACATTACGCCCAGAGCCATTATCAAATCCACCGATTCCATAATGGGACAGACTGCCGTAGCCAAAGTTAAGTACGAGGAAGACACCTATTACGAGAACCAGGAAAACAGTATAGCCGCCGACCCGGTAGTACACTACATGAGTGCCGAAGCCCTGCGCAAAGCCATCGAAAAAAATAAAAAAGAGATGCAAGCAGCTGTGAAAGAGCTGGACTTTATTGAAGCTGCCCGTCTCCGTGATGAAAATACAGAGCTCGAAAAACTCCTGCAAAAGCGAGAATGAGTTGCCTGCTACTATTTCCCCTGCTTAATAAGTTCTCCTGACCCCGTATTATGTTCAATGATCACCGGATCACCTGAATAATATACGTTCCCACTCCCACTGATAGAAACATCCAGAAAACTAGTAACTGTAATGGTTATATTACCCGATCCTTCTGAAATAACAATACATGAGTCGCTAACCGCATTGCCTGCGTATACGTTTCCGGAGCCCGTAACGGAAATGATTGATTGTACAGCACTTCCGGCCAGATTCGCATCACCCGAGCCCTGGGAGTCAATAACAAAAGCTTGTACATTGAATGAACTGTTAACGGGCCCCGATCCCAGACTTTCAATTTTGTAATAGTCGCGATTAATACCATTTGCTACCAGTTTACCAGAACCAAACAGGCTAAACTCATAACAATTTGGGGCCATAAGCGTCACTTCAGGTGTTGCAGTTGCATGATAACAATCATCATTTGTTACAGCTATTGAAAGCACTTGTGCAGTTATATTGGTTGCGATCAGAGGTACTATATTGGATTCGGCAAATACATCAGCCCTTGCTTCGGTGCCGGTAGAATAATAAATATCAGCATCGTTATAAACCTGCACCGAATTGTAAGCCTCCAGGTATCGGGTTTCCTGCACAAAATCACCATTACCATCAATACATTTCTTTTCTTTTTTGCAGGCAGTAACTGTTAAAAGCAACATAGTCGTTAGAAAGAAAACTTCAAACCTCAGATTTTTGTTTATCATTTTTTCTTTTTTAGTGGTAAAGTTACTACATCTTACCCGAAATTTACAAATATGATACATATCATGTTTCCAAATTTCAATCCGGTTGAGGGAAGCTGATTTTATCGCTATTATTGCTCTTACTTTAAGAAGATTAAAAATGGAGAAAAAAGAATTTAACAAAGGAGAGGTCAGCCGGCTGGATACAAGTATTGAATATAATGAAGGCGCTGTTGTCAGCCGTACGGTTTTAAACAAGGAAACAGGAACGGTTTCACTGTTTGCGTTTGACAAGGGACAATCATTAAGTGAACATACAGCCCCTTTTGACGCCTTGGTTCAGGTGCTGGACGGCACAGCTGTGATCGTTCTGGACAAGAAACCATTTGAGGTGAAGCAAAATGAAATGATCATCATGCCGGCTGATATACCACATGCTGTTGAGGCACGCGAGAGGTTTAAGATGTTGCTAACAATGATCAAGTCGAAATAGCCTAAAAGCCTTTGAATATTCTTGCCTGAGATACGCCCGGCGCCTCAACCTGCAGATCGAGGAAATAACCGAAAGGCGTCTGGTCACAGTTGTAATCGGCGTTTTTCATCCTGGCTTCTACCCTGTCGAACAGCTCTTTGGTAAAATGAGGGTTGGCCTTCGATTCGGATAAATGGGCGAACGAGTGCAGGATCACGTAGCGTGTGTTGTTTTTCTTGGCCGCCCATTTCAGGTTCTTTACCATTTTGGTTTCTGCCCTTTTCATATCTTCCATATCCTTCTCTTCGGCATGGATAAACGCCACCAGTGCCTTTTCAAACACATTACCTTCCTTCACTTCTTCAAAGTCATCCAGGGTCCTCACCGTGGGACGGTAACCAAACTTATCACAATAGATCATTAACAGCTTCATGTGTATATTTTTTTCAAAGTTAATTGAATTTCTCCCGGTACATCATTCCGGTTTCTTTCTCTGGTCTTTCTTTTCAGATATTTTCTTTTTTTCTTTCAATCGTTTTTCTTTGGAAGCTTTTGGTGGTTTTGTCGGTTTTCTTTTTTTTTCCGGTTTCAAAACTTCATTTATCAATGACATAAACCTTTCGAATACGATCTCTTTATTTTTCGCCTGGCTACGTGTTTCATCACATGACAAAGAAAGCCAGCCATCTTTTGATATTCTGTTTTTCAATTTATTCCGAATAATGGCTTTTTGCTCTTCGGCCAACACTTCGCTCCCATCCACGTCAAAGAGCAACTCCACCTTTGTGGACACCTTATTTACGTGCTGTCCTCCTGCCCCGCTGCTACGACTTGTACGGTATTTTACTTCTGCTTTCAGTCCCGGCTTCATTCGATCAAAGTTAGAAACAAAAATCAACTCTGCAAAGTGACTATCATAAAAACGTTCCCCTTATTTTCAGTAGATATATTTTATTTCAATAATATTTACTTGTAACTTTACCGCATCTGACATTTCCATATTTAACATTAAAATAACTCATCATGAAATCAGCTATTTTATTTACAAAATTCATTCTTCTCCTCTTACTTATTCCCGGTTTTTTAGGAGCACAAGATATTCAGAGTTCTTTGACAGATGCTATCAGAAATAATGATGTTGATGCTGTTAAATTAGCGCTGGATAATGGTGCCGGCCCAAACATACTGAGTTCATTCGGTGCTACTCCTCTCATACAGGCAGCCTGGACAGGTAATATGGAAATTATCAAACTGCTGGTTGCGAAAGGCGCTGATCTCAACCTGACCACAAAAGAATTTGGTTGCCCGCTATTTGCTGCTGCCGCACAGGGAAGAATGGAACCTGCAAAGTATTTTATTGCCAACAAAGCGGATTTGAATTGTCAGGACAAAAACGGTAAAACACCGCTTATGATTGCCATATATAACGGCCATCCTGATGTGGCAAAATTATTGATAAATGACGGCGCAGATGTTAATGTCATAGGTGAAGCTGATTGGACAGCCTTATTTTTTGCAACCATGCGGAATGACACTGAAAGTTTAAAAAAACTTATTGAAGCAGGAGCCCATGTTAACATTAAGGCTAACGATGGCGAAACGCCTTTGCATTTAGCAACTGAACAGGGATATGACGAAGCCGTTGACTTACTTAAGAAAGCCGGAGCCAAATAGAAATTTTATAAAAATCATCAAATCGAAACATGAACAGTCCCCTCGCTGAAAAACTCCGGCCCAACTCCCTTGACGATTATATCGGTCAGGAGCATTTGGTAGGTAAAAACGCTATTCTGAGGAGAAGCATTGAAACGGGCAACATTCCATCAATGATTTTGTGGGGGCCTCCAGGCGTAGGAAAAACGACACTGGCACATATTATATCCCAAACCCTTGACCGTGAGTTTTACACCCTTAGCGCGGTCAACTCAGGTGTTAAAGATGTCCGTAATGTAATTGACAAAGCAGGCATGTTCGGCGGTTCGGTTATCCTGTTTATCGATGAAATACACCGCTTCAGTAAATCACAACAGGATTCATTGCTCGGAGCTGTCGAAAAAGGAATCATAACCCTGATTGGAGCGACTACGGAAAACCCGTCATTCGAAGTGATATCACCGCTGCTTTCACGTTGCCAGGTATATATTTTACAACCGCTTTCTAAAGAGCATCTGGATAAATTATTGCACAGCGGCATTCTTCTGCTGGAGCAGGAATTGGGTATAAAAATAGATGCCAAAGAAACAGAGGCGTTGTACAGAATATCTGGTGGTGATGCACGAAAGCTATTCAACGCTTTGGAACTCTTCGTATATCAGGAAAAAGTTCATAAGAAAAAGATTGTCATCGAGAATGATGCAGTGCTTACTACCATCCAGGAAAACATGGTGATGTACGACAAAAAAGGGGAAATGCACTACGACATCATTTCCGCTTTTATCAAATCGTTACGCGGAAGCGACCCGAACGGGGCTGTATACTGGCTGGCACGGATGGTTGAATCGGGGGAGGACCCCAAATTTATTGCCCGTCGTATGTTGATCCTGGCTTCCGAAGACATCGGCAATGCCAATCCCAATGCCCTGCTGCTTGCCAACACTTGTTTTGATGCGATAAGCAAGATCGGCTGGCCCGAGAGCCGCATTATTTTATCTCAAACAGCCATTTACCTGGCAAATTCGCCGAAAAGCAATGCCGCTTACATGGCCATAAAAGAAGCCCAGGGAGTAGTGAAAAAAACCGGCAACCTGCCTATCCCGCTGCATCTGCGCAACGCCCCTACGAAACTGATGAAAGAAATCGGGTACGGTGAGAATTACAAGTATGCCCACCAGTACGATGGTAACTTTGTTGAGCTGGAATTCCTGCCGGATAAATTGAAAGGAACGATATTCTATGAACCGGGAAATAATCCGCGGGAAAACGATACCCGGAAGACGATGAAAAAACGATGGAAAAATAAATACAACTACTAATGGCCGATGTAGGAAAAATCAACAAACTTACCGTAGTTCGAAAAGCGGAACACGGAATTTACCTGTCGGGCGACAGACAAAGCGATATTTTGATGCCCAAAGCATATGTACCTGATCATTGCGCGATCGATGATGAACTTGACGTGTTCGTGTACAGGGATTCGGAAGACCGGATCATTGCAACTACCCAAACGCCGCTGGCTATGGTGGGGGACTTCGCCTTTCTGAAAGTCGTTGGCACTACCCC
>DGOT01000253.1 GCA_002389465.1 Bacteroidales bacterium UBA4459
CGCAATCCGGTTCTTTCGCTGAGGACATCCACCGTTTTTCCATTGATCTTCATTTCCGTATAGAAAGTATAGAGATATGGGTCTCCCAAGCCGTTTGTCCACCAGCGCTTCGGTTCATCGATGGTAAAAAATAAACCGACTGTATTCGTTCCTTTTTTCAACTGAAAAGTATTTTTATGTGTCTGTCCTGTGTTTTTACAAACGGCTGATAATTCTATTTCAGTTTCCTTGTCTGCTTCCACTTCATACAAAAGTGTCAGATTGGCTTTTTCATCCGTCAAAGAGTTCTGGTAGATATGGACATTGCGCAGGCAAGCATCATTCCATCCTTCCATCTCCACGGGCTGCCAAATTCCCTGTGTGATATATATGGGTCCCCAGTCCCAGCCAAAATGATACGCTGGCTTTCGGGTATAAACATTCGGATATTCCAGAGGTGTCGAACCCTGCCCCTGCTTTTGTTTGCCCATCTTCACGGGTGATGTAAACCTGACTTCCAGTGCATTATTTCCCTCCTTAAGCAATGATTTGGCATCAACACGCCACTCCCTGAAGAAGTTATCGGCTTTCAATACCTCTTTTCCGCTCAGGTAAACATCGGCATAGGTATCCAGCCCCTTAAAAATGAGTTCCAGGTTGTCCATTTCCATCATTTCGTGATCAACGGAGAATTCCGTCTTGTAGGTCCAGTCTCTTTCGCCAATCCACTGCAGACTGTCTTCGTTAGTACGGTAATAGGGATCAGGGATCTCGCCGTTGGCCAGCATATCCATCTGTATACAGCCCGGTACTTTGGCAGGCAACACCTTACCGCTTCCCTTTTCGTAGAAATACCATGATTCACGGGACAGGTCAACAAGCTTTTTTGGTTTAGCCTGCTGGCAGGATGATAAGCTCAAAACAACCAGCATAGCCCATGTGAACAAAAATGTGAATCGCTGCTTCATCATTACCTCATTAACGAAAAGGTTTAATCCGATTCTTATTAAATCCCATATAAAAACAATGTTCAAATATAGCGATATAGTGAAATATCAAGATCCAGGGATGTTGCATATCCTTTGAAAATTACATCAAACCACAACCCATCTATATAAAAGGTCGCTACCGTTTGCGTGGTTGTAAATATGATAAGCGAATTCCGGTAGTAATGGTTCCATTCTTTTCTTAATTATACCTTTCCTTTCCAAAGTTTAAAACTTTGGAAAGGAAAGGTTAATACAACCTCTCCCTTTTAAACAGATAAGGCAACAGGATACCTTCGAAGCCTTTGTTGATATCAGCTTCCACGTAGTCGATGTTGTAACGGCCGCAGCGCACTTCCAACTCTTCTCGGATTTTTGTTGCAACTTCGCGGTAGCGCTCGCGTACTTCTACGGGATTAAGTTTAATCACTTCATGGCTTTCCATATCCACAAAACGGTAGGGCCGATCATCCAAGTCAAGCTCCTCTTCCAGCTTTTTATCGGCCACATGGAACAGGATTACTTCATGCTTGTAATGCTTCAGGTGCTGCAGGGCCGAGAACATTTCGTCCACCCGGTCGAGGCTATCCATCATGTCGCTGAAAATGATCACCAGCGAACGTTTGTGCAGCATTTCAGCAATACGGTGCAACGAGTCGGTAACATCGGTAGGTTTTTGTTCTTTCGCCTGCTTCATATCGAGCAATTGCTCCAGTTCGGTATATAAATACTTCTGGTGTACCGAACTCGATTTCTCTTGCGTGTGTTGCTCCACATGATCTGAAAAGAAACTCAGACCCACAGCATCACGCTGCTTCTTCATCAGGTGAATAAGGGCGGCGGCGGCATATACTGAAAAAACGATTTTGTTCGGATGATCGATATCAGCTGTCTCCCTCATGGGAAAATACATGGATGATGACCTGTCGATGATAATGCGGCACCTCAGGTTGGTTTCTTCCTCAAACCGCTTGACAAACATTTTGTCGGTGCGGCCATACAGTTTCCAATCGATAAACCGTGTCGATTCGCCGGGATTGTACAAGCGATGTTCGGCAAACTCTACCGAAAACCCGTGGAAAGGACTTTTATGCAGGCCTGTGATGAATCCCTCCACCACCTGGCGGGCAATAAACTCCAGCGAGTTGAATTGTTCCAGCCGATCACGGTTAATTTTTTCCAATGTTTCCAATAGTATTAAGCCAAAAAAAGGCTGTATCGCCACAGCCTTTTTCCGAGATGTTAAAATTTCTTACAGCAGGGGTTCCAGTTTTTCCGCTAATTTTTGTTTCGGAACGGCACCCACCTGTTTGTCCACCACTTCACCGTTTTTGAAAAACAGGATGGTCGGGATATTTCTAATACTAAAAGTTCTTGCCGTCTGGGGGTTATGATCTACGTCAAGTTTGCCAACAAGTACTTTATCACCGTACTCATCACCAATTTCCTGAACTATGGGACCTACCATCCGGCAGGGTCCACACCATACTGCCCAAAAGTCAACAATTACCGGTTTATCAGATTTTAATACAAGTGCTTCAAATGTAGCGTCTGTCAATTCAATGGCCATAATTTCGGATATTTAATTTGCGTGGACAAAGATAATTAAGAATATCAGTGTATAAAAAACAATTCGATAAAAAGTTATTAAAAATCAACTGATCGAAAAACTAATATGTTCCATGTTTACAATCTCATCAATAAACTGCCGCGGATCGATGCCCGAACCGGCCGCACGAAGCGTTATGCCATGGGCATTCTCCGGATCTTCCACTTTTAACTCCAGTTTGCACGTGCCGGCATTATTTTTCACAAGCTCTTTAAGCTTTTTAATAAACGATTTATCGACATGGGCAGCTTCCAGCTTTAGCGTGATCTTTTGCGCATATTTGTTCAGCACATCGTTCAGCAACACAAGGTCTTTTACCTGCACCGAAAAATTCCCGGCCTGGTTGTACCTTTCTTCCACACGGGCTACAACAAATACATTGTTACCCGATTCAAGCAAATGCTTTTTCTTCAGGTAGTCTTCCGAAAAAAGCATCAGGTCGATACTTCCGTTAAAATCTTCCAGAGTAAAAATGCCAAACTGGTTTCCTTTTTTTGTTATTTTTTCAGTAGCCTTAGTGATCATGCCTGCAAACTTTACTGTTTGATCCTTCCATTTTTTCAGGTCATGTTTCAGCTGTGTTATCTCCAGAGTGCAAAAGCGGTCAATGGTCAGCTTGTAGTCATCCAGCGGGTGACCTGAAATATAAAACCCAGTTACTTCCTTCTCGTTTCTGAGTTGCTGTATCAATGTCCAGGGCTGGCAAACAGGCATTTCGGGATCTCTCATTTCAAAAGCGCTTTCCATATCTCCGAATAACGATCCCTGCTGTGAGTTAGCGCGCTCCTGAAAAGCATGCCCGTACTGGATCACTTTTTCAATAAATACGGAACCGTTATCATCCTGGCAGAAATACTGGGCCCGGTGCGTACCCATAAAACTGTCGAAAGCACCTGCCTTAGCCAAAGCTTCGAAACTCCGCTTGTTTATAGCACGTAAATTCACCCGCTTGGCAAAGTCAAAAATGTTTGTAAACAGTCCGTTTTTCTCCCTTTCCTCAACAGTCTGTTCCACAGCCGACTCTCCCACCCCTTTGATAGCTCCCATGCCAAAGCGGATCACCCCGTTTTTGGTTACTGTAAACGTAAGGGAGCTTTCGTTTATATCGGGCTGCAATACTTCAATACCCATCCGGTTGGCTTCCCGAATAAGCTGTGTGATCTTTTTGATATCATGCAGGTTACGACTCAGGTTTGCCGCCATAAACTCAGCCGGGTAGTGTGTTTTTAAGTAGGCCGTCTGGTAGGACAAGTGGGAATAACAGGTAGCATGTGATTTGTTAAATGCGTATTTGGCAAATTCCTGCCAATCCTTCCAAACTTTCTCTACTTTTTCTTTTGGCAAACCATTTTTTTCGCAACCTTCGATGAACTTCACTTTCAGCTTCTCCATCACCGCTTTCTGCTTCTTTCCCATGGCTTTCCTCAGGCTGTCCGATTCGCCACGTGTAAAGCCTGCCATCTTCCGCGATAAAAGCATCACCTGCTCCTGATACACGGTAATTCCATACGTTTCTTTCAAAATCTCCTCCATTATGGGGATATCGTAAACGATCTTTTCCTTACCGTGTTTGCGGTTGATAAAATTGGGAATGTACTGCATCGGACCGGGTCTGTAGAGCGCATTCATGGCAATAAGATCCTCGAAGCGAGTAGGTTTCAGCTCTTTTAGGTACTTCTGCATACCATCGGACTCAAACTGGAACAAGGCAATTGTTTCGCCTCGGCTGTACAATTCATAAGTTGCTTTATCGTCAAAAGGGATGGTATTGATATCCAGTTCTACACCTTTTGATTTTTTAATGTTCTGAATTGTATCTTTTATAATGGAAAGGGTTTTAAGTCCCAGGAAGTCCATCTTCAGCAAGCCGATCGATTCAACAAACTTTCCGTCGTATTGTGTGGCGATATCGAGTACCGAATCTTTAACCGAAGAAAGCGGCACATACTCATACAGATCTTCCCTGCCTATGATAATGCCGCAGGCATGCGTTCCTATGTTGCGCACCGATCCTTCGAGCCGGAGGGCATTCACCAGAACCGATTGCACTTCAGGAGTTCCGTCAGCAAGTTCCTTTTTAAGTTCTGCAACTACCTTGTACGAATTTTCCAGATCAACACCGGGGCCATCGGGTACCAGTTTTGCCAGGCGGTCGGCTTCGGAAAGGGGCAACTTCTGTACACGTGCTACATCCCTGATAGCCATCTTTGCTGCCATCGTGCCGAAAGTTATCAGGTGGGCAACCCGCATTCGCCCATATTTTTCAGCTACCCATTTCAAAATTCTGTCCCTGCCGTCATCATCGAAATCAATGTCAATATCCGGCATGGATATTCTGTCAGGATTCAGGAAACGCTCAAACAGCAGGTTATATTTCAACGGGTCAATGTCAGTAATTTTCAGGCAATAAGCCACGGCAGATCCCGCTGCACTCCCCCTGCCCGGCCCAACAGAAACCCCTAGTTGCCTGGCAGCTTTTAAAAAGTCCCACACAATTAGAAAATAATCCGGGAATCCCATTTTACGAATGGTTTCCAGCTCAAAATCAAGCCGCTCCGACATATCCTTGTTCACCTCCCCGTACCTTTCCCTGGCTCCTTCGTAAGTGATATGTTTCAAATACTCATTGGCATCAGTATAAGATTCCGGGATCGTAAATTCAGGCATAAGCGGGTCATGGTTCAACTCATAAACCTCAACTTTATCAGCAACTTCAGCCGTGTTGGCGATAGCCTCGGGAACGTCGGCGAAAAGTTCCTTCATTTCCGCCTGGGTTTTAAACCATTCCTGCTGTGTGTACCTTAAACGCTTCGGGTCATCCAGATCTTTAGCCGTGCCGATACAAATCAGGCGGTCGTGCGCCCCGGCATCTTCCTTGTTAACAAAATGAACATCATTGGTAGCTACCACCTTAAGCCCATGCTTCCTGGAAAATTCAAGCAGCACCTTGTTTACGTAAACCTGATCATCGTACACTTTCTTATCCTTATCAGGATCTCCGGTAGGATGCTTTTGTAATTCAAGATACAGGTCTTCACCAAATAACTCTCTCATTTCAAGTAAAGCCTTTTCGGCTTTTTCTTCTCCCTCGTTTATGATCTTGTCGGGGATTTCTCCGCCAAGGCAGGCCGTCAGTGCCATCAATCCTTCTTTATGCTGTTGAAGTAAAGCCTTATCAATGCGTGGTTTGTAATACTGGCCCTTGATCCATGCCATCGACACCATTTTGATCAGGTTTCGGTAGCCGGTTTCATTTTTGGCCAGCAGTACCAGGTGCCAGCCCGAACGGTCTTCTTTGGATTCCCGTAATTGCATGCTCCTTCGGGCTACATAGACTTCACATCCCAGAATGGGTTTGATGCCTTCTTTTTTAGCTATATCGTGAAACTTCTTGGCTCCGAACATATTCCCATGGTCGGTAATGGCTATTGCCTGCATCCCATCGGCTTTGGCTTTGGCCATAAGTTTCGGAATCGATGACAGTCCGTCAAGAACAGAAAACTGGGTGTGTACATGCAAATGTGTAAAGGGCACCTCCGAAACATCCATCTTATCAACATCTTCCTCAGCAGGTTCATGGGCTACTTCTTCCTTTTCCTCTTCATGGAATGCCTGTACATTCAAGCCAATCGGGCTGATCAATTCAGGGTTAGCTTCACGGAACCTGTCCATCTCTTCCTGCGTCATTTTCAGGTCATCTGCTTTCAGAAGGCCCAGCCGGATAAGCTCGAGGAAACATCTGGCCGTTGCCTGCACATCGGCTGCAGCATTGTGTGCCGCCCCAAAAGGCTCTTCAAACAGTTTCCGGTGCAATTCCTCCAGCGTAGGCCATTTGAACTTGCCGTACTTACCCCCTGGCAATTGGCAATACGCCGTAGAGACCGGAATAGTATCAATCATCTTTTTATCAAACAGGATGGTGTTGATCTCTTTCCGTAAAAATTCGGCTCCTATGATGTTATTGTCAAACTCAATATTATGGCCTGCGACAACTTCGGCCTTCCCAAGCACCTTATTAAATTCATTGAGTACAATCGACAATTCATGCCCCTCTCGCAGAGCCCTTTCGGTTGAGATTCCATGTATTTTTTCCGACCCCCTGGGAATAACAAAACCATCCGGTTTAACAATATAATTCTGCACCTCGATCAGTTTCCCTTCCAGATCATGCAGTTGCCATGCAATCTGGATTACACGCGGCCAGTTATCAAAATCAGTTAAAGGCGCATTGTAATCTTTGGGCAAACCGGTAGTCTCGGTGTCATAAATTAGAAACATGAATTGTTAAATTTTAAATGTTTGATAATAAGTTACTTAGTAAGTCATTGGGGTACAAAACAAAATTAATCAAATAGCTATTTGCAAACGTATTTGTTAATAACTTTGGCAAAAATTCAGAAACCGGTTGGATTTCAGAACATAAAAATATATTGAGCCATGATTACCAAATTTTTTCGTCATTTTTTATTTATCAGTTTACTTCTTATTCCTGTAGTTTTTCTATCATCATGCATGGAAAACGGAATGAAAAACAATGATGCATCCGACGTATTCACACCGGAAGAACTGACAACTATCAACAAACTTATCGGATATTTTGATTCAGTTGTTCACAAAGCATATCCGGAGGTGACAGGGATTGATAGCGCTTACGTTCTTTATCTTGATTCGGTATGCCCGTTAATGTTGCAAAATGGCGACATAAGCCGTTCGGGAATTAACGCACAGGACCGTAAAAGATTACTCGACAAACTGGACAGAAAAACAATGAGTGAACTATTTTTTATCGGAGACACACTGGAATACTTCAGCCTTTCAAAAAAGAAAAAAGTGAAAAAGTATTATCCTTATTATGTGCAGCTTAATCCAAGAGGTGCCTACGTGGAATTGTTGGCCAGGCTATCGGAAAACAATGATTTCATCAACAAATATTACCAACAGGTACGGGAATTTGGGGATCTGACTCCCAAATGTTACGGGATGATGCTGCGGGATTATGGCCAGTTGAACTTTTCCGACCCGATGCAGCGGCTGATGTTTATTGTTAATGTGCTGCATACCAATGAAGTGATAAAAGATCGCTTTAAGAGGTAGGACATATTTTATTTTGCACTGAAAATGCTTTTTTATATCAAAAATTTATCGGATATTTGCAGCCCAATTTTAAAATCTATTTATTCACTTAAAAATTAATTAGTTATGCCAACTATGATGAGATTGCAGCGACATGGTAAAAAAGGAAGACCTTTTTATCACATTGTCATTGCGGATGGTCGTGCACCACGAGACGGACGTTACATTGAGAAGATTGGTACTTACAATCCCATTCCGAATCCTGCTGAAATTGTATTGAGTTTTGAAAAAGCTCTGGACTGGCTCCAGAAAGGGGCCCAACCTTCTGACACGGTCAGAGCTATTTTGTCGTACAAAGGTGTGTTGTACAAAAACCACCTGATCAAAGGGATAAAAAAAGGAGCTTTAACAGAAGCAGAAGTAGAAGTTAAATTCCAGGCCTGGCTGAAAGAAAAAGAAGCCAAGGTAGAAGCTAAAAAAAGTGGTTTGGCCGATGAAGCACGTGCCGACAAAAAGGCAAGACTTGAAGTCGAAGCTAAAATCAAAGACGACCGCGCTGCCGAGTTAACCAAAAGAAGAGCCGAAGCTATTGAAGCACAGGTTAAGAAATCCCAGGAGGCTGCTGAAGATGCAGCGGAAGAAACTACTGAGGAAACCGGTGAAGAAGAAACACTTACCAAAGAAGCTGTTGCTGCCAAGGTTGAAGAGGCAGCAAAAGAAGCTACTGAGGAAGTGAAAGAAGAACCAAAGGAAGAGCCCAAAGCAGAAGAGGCTGCTGCGGAAGTGAAAGAAGAACCAAAGAAAGAACCTAAAGCAGAAAAAGCTGCTGAGGAAGTGAAAGAAGAACCAAAGGAAGAGCCTAAAGCAGAAAAA